>NZ_JAUBTR010000007.1:0-35615 GCF_036705045.1 Microcoleus sp. BR0-C5 | reverse complement strand
TAATTGTGGCACGGGCATCTTGCCCGTGGCTAATATAGGAACAGGCAAGATGCCTGTTCCACAACATAATATAATTTATTGATTAATTGTGGCACGGGCATCTTGCCCGTGGCTAATATATGAACAGGCAAGATGCCTGTTCCACAACATAATTATCTTACTTGTGAGTTATGAAGGAGCTATAACTGCTAAAGCTTGGGGAATCACTCGGAATTTTGCCGGCGTGTAAGTTGTGATTTCACCGTCGGTATTAATGGAACGGCGTTTGCTAGTAGTAACCTCAAATTCTTGAGCTTGCAATGTGCGAACGTTAGGCCGACTGGTATGATTTCCTTGCTTCATAGCCGGCAGTAAACCAATGATTTCCCACCAGTGTTTTGTTTCCAAACTGTACAAATCCAGTCGCTTGTCGTCGATTGTGGCATCCTCGGCAACTGTCATCCCACCGCCGTAATAGCGGCCGTTGCCAATGGCAATTTGAATAGTTTTAACCTTAAAAGATTGGCTTTTTACCTTAATTTCTGCTCGAAACGGTCGCGCTGACAAAATTGTCTGCAAAGCAGTAAAAGCATAAGCTAAAACTCCCCAGCGCTGCTTGACGTTTTTAGTCAGCCGCTGGGTAATTTCCACGCTTAGTCCCAAACTCGCAACATTAAAAAAATGTTGGCCGTTAACCCAACCCAAGTCTATTAGCCGAACTTTACCGCTGGCAATTACTTGACAAGCTGCTGATAAATCTGTAGGAATTCCCAGAGTGCGGGCTAGGTCGTTAGCAGTTCCCATCGGCAAAATACCCAAGGGTAACTTGGTGTCTATCAAACCTTCTATGGCGGCGTTGAGAGTGCCGTCGCCACCGCCAATTATTACTAATTCGACTCGATTTTGGTAGCGGCGAATAGTGTCGGAAAGTTCGTGGGCGTGGTCGGTAGATTCTACCATTAACTCAAAACCCAGTGCTTCTAATTTTACAGTGGCTTGAGATAATAGCTTTTGCCCTTTTCGGGAGTGCTGGTTTACTAAAAGTAGAGCTTTCTTCATTTGTTAATTTTTAATTAGGAATATTGCGTATTTTAAATTACAAAAAGTATAGCTTGATGCCTTAACTGCATGAAATTAATGCTTTACTTCCATTTTACCAGTTATGATGGATTGACAAAAATGTTAAAAAATGGATAATTGTAGCAAAAGATTCGTAAAAATTAGCTCCCTCCCGCTCTGAGCTAGCAGCAAAAAACCTCGCTTCTCGATCGAACTTAATTTAAAATCATGTATAATATTTTACAAAAAGCGCAAGTCGCTGCCGATCGCCAAAACTGGCCTGGGTTAGTCGAATGCTTGCAGCAAGTGACAGCCAAGGCCGGCAAGCCGCAGGAACAAGACATTTTAGAGCAAGCTGTCAGTTTAGCAATAGAAGCCTTAGAATGGGGCGATTTTCAAGACCGCTGGGAAATTGCTAAAGTATTACCCAATCTGGGAAATGGCGCGATCGCACCATTAATTGCCGTGCTCGAAGACGAAGAGGCAGACACGGAACCCCGGTGGTTCGCCGCCCGCATTCTCGGAAAGTTTGATCGCCCGGAAGTGATTCAAGCTTTAGTAGAATTGGTCAAAAATTCCGACGAAGAATTGAGCCAAATCGCCGCCGAAACCCTAGGGAATTTCGGCCCGACAGCCATAGAATCCCTCGCAACTCTCTTGCAGCAAGAAGACTCGCGACAGTTTGCCACAGCAGCACTCGCCCAAATTCGGCGCACCGAAACCATCCCACCGCTGTTGAGCGTAGTCGGAGACTCTCAAGTTGCGGTGCGAGCAGCCGCAATCGAGGCCCTGAGCAGCTTTCACGACTCCCGCATCCCGCCGGTACTGGTAGCAGCACTCAAAGATCCGGCAACAGCAGTTAGAAAAGAAGCCGTGCGTGCCCTCGGGGTGCGCGCCTATTTAGATGCAGAATTAGATTTAGTTAACTTGCTCAAACCTTTGCTTTCGGACATCCGATTAGAAGTTTGTCAGCAAGCGGCGATCGCGATCGGGCGAGTGAAAACCGATGCTGCAGCGGCTGCTTTATTTGAATTGCTGCGATCGACGATAACTCCGCTTGAATTGCAAATCGAAACTGTGCGCGCCCTAAGCTGGAGCGAAACCGCAGCCGCTTTAGAATATTTGCAGCAAACCTTAATTGCAGATCTTAATAACACAAACTCTCCTGTTTGTCAAGAGATTGTCACTGTTTTAGGGCGAGTAGAAAAGCCGGAATTAAAAGCCAAAGCTGCTGAAATTATGATCGATTTGCTCGAAAGTAATCATCCCGCCGTGCAGTCTGCTGGAATCAAACAATCTTTAGCTTTAGGGTTAGGGCAATTAGGAGATATGAGAGGGCTAGATGCTCTGATTTCAATGTTGGGCGACGCAGACAGCAGCGTCAGGCTGCACTGCATGGCAGCGCTCAAACAGCTAGGTGCTGCCAAGGCCAGGCAGAAATTAGAAAGTTTAGTTAAGCAAGAGAGTCTCGAACCAAGATTAAAAGACGGAATTGCGATCGCATTGCAAGAATGGCAATAAAATTAAGAGCGAGTGAATTTGCGGAAAACATTTAAATTTAGGGTGCGCCATAAGCACCTTACGTAGAACTTATAGCGGTTCTCAAGCGTGGTGAGGTATGGGGTGAGTGCTATGCCTATGCCCACGGAGGCCTATGCCCACGGAGGCCTATGCCCTATGCCCGCGAGAGCACCTCATGTTACGCTCGAAAGGCTATAAATATTGAATTTTGAACTCAATAACTTAAAAATCAAAACTTTACCTCTGCTCAAGTGGCAGCCGCACTCGGAAAGTCGAGCCGAGTCCTTCCCCAGGACTTTCGGCCCAGACACTGCCGCCGTGGAGTTCCACGAGATGGCGCACGATCGCCAATCCCAGTCCCAGCCCGCCGTAATTGCGCGTAGAAGTGCTGTCAGCTTGGCGGAAGCGATCGAACACAAAGGGCAAAAACTCCTTGCTAATGCCAATTCCCGTATCTCTGACAACGATCGAAACAGAGTGAACCGGAGACGCCCCAGACAAGATGGCGCCACCCGCTGCTCCCGGTTCCCCATCCTCCGAGAGCCTTATTTCCACGCGACCCGACGGCGGCGTAAACTTAATAGCATTCGAGAGCAAATTAGACACCACCTGCTGCAAACGAGTAGCATCGCCCCTCACCGAGCTCACCCCTTCGTCACAAAAACTCACCAATTCAATTCCCCGAGCCTCAGCCTCAAGGCTCAGCGCCTTCACGGCCGTTTCTACAATCCGTGCCAAATCCACCGGGGACAGCTTCAAACACACTTTGCCGCTCACAATCCGGGAAACGTCCAGCAAATCCTCAATCATCTGAGTCTGCAACCGCGCGTTTCGCTCAATAGTCTCCAAACCGACAGCCGTTTTTTCGGCACTCATCTGGCGCTGCCGCAGCATCTGCGCCCAGCCCAAAATCGCGTTCAGAGGCGTCCGCAACTCGTGAGAAAGCGTTCCCAAAAACTGGTCTTTAATCCGGTTGGCCTCCGCTGCTTCCCGGTAAAGCCGCGCATTGTCGATCGCCACCGCCGCATCCCGCGCCAAATCCTCCAGCAAAACCAAATCCTCCACCCCGCAGCGGCGGCCCGACTCCCCGCACAGCAACGAAATCGCTCCCAGCGTCCGCCCGCGAGCGATCAGTGGCACGCAGATTGCCGACAGCACCTGGGATTGGGATCGCAGCACCAACTGCAGTTCCCTGTCCGGCACAACCGCCTCGATCACCCATTCCGGTATTTCGGCGTATAGCTTCGACTCACCAGTCCGCAGCACCTTTGCTACTCCGTGCCGTCCCTGGGGGTCTAGCGGCATACGCCGATCGATTTGCCACAGCAGAGCGACTTTGCTCGGATCTGAGTGAGCAACTGCTTGCAAGCGGATCGAGCCGTCGGCATCGAGCAAATGCACGCAGCACCAATCCCCCAGATCGGGTACTGTTAAATCTGCCAAACCTTGCAGCGCCTTCTCGTAATCCAGGGAAGCCGACGACAGCAAAGCCAAAGCTTGAGCGCTAAAATAGGCTGTTTGGGCCGATCGCTGGCGATCGTCAATATCCGTACAAGTCCCGAACCATTTGAGAATTTTCCCCTCCGCGTCCCGCACGGGCAATGCCCTGCCCAGATGCCAGCGGTAAGCCCCGTCAGATGCCCGTTTAAAGCGGTATTCCACCTCGTAAGTCCTCCCCGTCTGCACGGAGGTATTCCAGCGTTCTACGCAATTTTCCACGTCATCTGGATGCAGGGCGAGCTGCCACCCCCAGCCTTGAGTTTCCTCCAGGGTCAAGCCAGTATATTCAAACCAGCGCTGGTTGTAGTAGTCGAGCCAGCCGTCGGGTCTGGCAGTCCAAACTATTTGCGGGATGGCTTCAGCGAGGACGCGGTACAACTGTTCGCTGGCTTCGGCTTCGCGACGGGCCGCCTGTTCCCGCGCCAATGCCCAATTCCGCTGTTCTTCCGCCTCTTTGCGAGCGCTGATGTCGCTAATCACGCCGATCCATTTGCAGGGATTGCCTTGTTTGTCAAGCACTGCTTTGCCCCGATCAATCCAGTGGAGCAAGCCACCCCGTTGGCACTGAACGCGGTATTCCTGAAAAAATGGGGCGGCAGAACTGTCTGGCGCACTCAAATACCGATCGACCGCGGCCAAAACTCGATCGCGGTCGATCGGGTGCAAGATACTGTTCCAAGCTGCTCTTGTCCTCGGAAATCCGCCTTTTTCGTACTCCAAATGTTCGTCTACGTGACCGAACCACAGCACGATCCCGGTCTCGATATCCCATTCGTAAATCAAATCGCTGGCACTTTCTGCAGCAATCCGAAACCGCTCTTCAGACTGTCGCAGCACTTCCAGAAATTTAAAGCGTTCTGTCACGTCCAAAACCAGAGACAGCACCGATACCAACTGTCCTGAATCGCTGTAAAAAGCCGAATTGTACCACTCGCACTGTACCAACGAACCGTACTTATTATAATTGCTGTTGCGAACTACATTGCAGCGATTTTCAGGTTTTTTTAAACTATAAATTGCCGATTCTACCTCTGAAAAATCGCCCTTAGAAATAAAGTTCCATTCGCTAAAATGCTTGCCTAACACTTCTATTTTTTCCCACCCAAAAATCTTCTGGGCCGCCGGCGACCACCCGCTGAGACGAAAGTTTTCATCCCACTCAATCACCGCTAGGGGGGTATTTTCAAAATGAGAAGTGAGTTTTTGCAGCGCGTCGCGCAGGGATGCTTCTACTTGCTTGCGCCCAGTAATATCGCTAAAAGAAATAGCAATGCCGTCGCCCAATTTAACGGTCATAATCCGAAACCAGCCGACAATGCCATCGCTGTTGTAAGAAATCTCCGTATCGAGGGGAATTCCTGTTTCTAGAACTTGCACGTAACGGTCGAACAAACTGTTATCTTTATGGCCCGGCAGCACTTGCAGCAATCGCTGGCCGACCAATGCTTCAGGGGTGCTCTGCTGAATTTTGGCCGCTGCGGGATTGACGTATTCCCATTCAAAATCCACAATTGTGGATTCGTCGCGGATGCTGCGGAATACGTTAAATCCGTCTAGAGATAATTCCTGAAAAACGCGGAAGCGTTCTTCGCTTTCTTGCAGCTTGCCTACAGTGTCAAGCAGGAGATCCTCGACTCGCTCGCGCTGCGTTATTTCTGCAAGCAATTGCTGGTTAATTTGCTGGAGTTCGGTTGTGAGGGAGGGGACGGAATTTTTAATAGCAGAGTCGGCTTGCAGTCGATCGACCTTTTCAGTTTCCAGCGCCGTATTTCCTGGAAAAGAGGCCGCCCCAGCCAAAGCCAACACTTGAGGAACCCAGGGTATCAGGGACGCTACAGCCCACAAAGAGATGATAGCGGTAACGACGGCGATCGAACTTGACAGCCAGTAGCTGGGATGCACCAGCATCCAAACTTGCATCAAGTGAGTTGTCCCGCCGCAGAAAAACCAGGCTCCCAATAGGAGAAACCCCTTGCTCAACGGCACGTCTCGCTGCTTCCGGGCATAGTATGTCAGAAGTGCTGGAATTGAATAATAAGCCAAGGCAATTAACACATCGCTGACCGCGTGCAGTCCCATCAACTGGGGTTGCCACTGGCAACAGCCATCTTGGGGAATAAAATTGTGGTTAAATGACATAATCTTAATAAATGGCAGCATTTCGGCTTTCCTGTGCGATCGATCCTAGTTGCACTTGTGTTGCTGACCCGCTAATTTCTAGTTTATACACAAAAAAACAGAAAACAAGAGTGACTTTAGTTCGGGGATGAAAGTTCACAGCAGGTTTTAACCTGCCTGCAATATTCGTACATTTATTGAGAGGTTTAGGGATACTCAGGTACTATAATCCCCAAGGAGGTAAGAAATTTAAGGCGAGTTTTAAAGTCTAAAGCAGAGGAATAAACCCAGCAATTTAGCACAATAGATGAAGCGATTATGATTGTGCACTTCATTCAAACAGTTTAGCTACAAGCTGGGAAAATTAGATTGATTTATCTTTATTAAATCCATCTTTTGATAATTTGGCAGATTCAGAAATCCCTTCAATATGGGAGAATCGACCTCTATTTGGGCGCTCAGAAATCCTACCCGATCAAATTGATTCGTAGAGCCAAGCATCCCCGCGTATGGCCCCGGAATCAAAACTAATCTGTACCTGTATCAAAGTCTACTAAATTCTGCTACTAAATCGGTTAATGTCACAGATTATCTTCCAGTAAAATTTCTGAAACCATCTCGAATTAAACCTCCATGCGCTTAGAGCAGCTTCAAGCATTTCTTTCAGTTGCTGAAACTGGTAGCTTTCAGCAAGCGGCCCGGAAGTGTGGTGTTACCCAATCGACTATTAGCCGCCAAGTGCAGGGATTAGAAGCGGAAGTGGGTTTGTCGCTGTTTCACCGCACGGCCCACGCGAAACTGACGGTGGGAGGGGAATGCCTGCTGCCTCACGCTCGCAAAATCTGTCAGACTTGGCAAAATGCTGCTGAAGAATTGGGAGACTTACGGGCGGGAAAGCAGCCGGAACTCTGCGTGGCTGCGATTCATTCGGTTTGCGCTGCTTATTTGCCGCCTGTGCTGCAAAAGTTTTGCCGTGACTATCCAGACGTGCAATTGCGGGTGACTGCCCTGGGGAGCGATCGAGCTCTGAAAGTCCTCAAAGACGGTTTGGTAGACATAGCGGTGGTGATGAACAACCGCCATTTTACTCAAGCCCCGGAAATGTTGGTTGAGGTGCTCTACAATGAGCCGATCGAGGTGTTGATGGCGGCGGGTCATCCCCTGGCCCAGTACGATCGAGTACCTTGGCCGGAATTGATTTGTTACCCGCAAGTGGTGTTTAAGGACGGGTACGGAATGCAGCGGATGGTGCAAGAACAATTTGGACGCATCGGTGCTAAACTTCATGCTGTTTTGGAACTCAACACTCTGGATGCTTTTCGGGGTGTGGTGCGACAGGGAGAGTTGATTGCTTTGCTGCCGCATTCAGCTTTGGTGGACGCCAAGGGCGATCGCACTTTAGCAATTCGGTCGATCGCCCCAGATCGGTCAAATTCCAAGGTTTCGACGATCGGTCAATTGGCAGCAGATCCCACTTGGACTCGCGAAGTGGTGTTGGTGACAACTCACGATCGAATGCAAATTCCGCCGATCGCCCATTTCTGGAATCTAGTACGCGAATTTGTGCCACCATTTGATGTAATCCAGCTAGGAAAATCCGGCAGTTAATTCGATAATTTTGAATTGAATTTTGGGGATTTTAAATTTAAAACGATTCAAATATTACCAATTACTAACTACCAATTACTAACTACCAATTACTAACTACCAACTTCAAGAATCATGAGTGACGCATTTAGAGAATTGCTGCGAAAAATTGGCAGCGGAATACACACAGGAGAAAACTTAACTCGCTCCGAAGCAGCAGCAGCCACGCGGATGATGCTGCTGCAAGAAGCAACAGCGGCTCAAATCGGAGCTTTTATGATTTCCCACCGCATAAAACGGCCAACCGGTGAAGAATTAGCCGGAATGCTCGATGCTTATGAAGAATTGGGGCCTATGCTTGCCCCCCCAAATCGAGAAAAAGGGTTTGCCGTCTCTACCGTCGCCGTGTTTGGCGTTGCTTACGACGGGCGATCGCGCACGGCTCCAATTAGCCCAATAACCGCCCTAATTTTAGCCGCATCTGGCGTGCCAACCCTCATGCACGGGGGGGATACCATGCCAACCAAGGAAGGCATTCCCCTGATTGAAATTTGGCGCGGTTTGGGAGTAGACTGGAGAAAACTGAGTTTAGAAAAAGTCCAGCAAGTTTTTGACAATACGGGTTTAGGTTTTGTTTACCTTCCCAAGCATTTTCCTCAAGCCGACGCTTTAGTGCCCTACCGCCGCGAAATTGGTAAACGGCCACCTTTTTCGACAATGGAGTTGATGTGGTGTCCCTGTGGCGGCGACGTTAACGTCATATCTGGCTACGTCCACCCCCCGACAGAAGGTATGTTTCAAAAAGCCTTTGATCTGCGGGGAATCAAAAATTATACCACAGTCAAAGGATTGGAGGGAAGCTGCGATTTGCCGCGCGATCGTACTGCGATTATCGGCATTGCTAAGCCGGACGCAGAGTTTGAACGAGTGCTTTTAGCCCACGGAGATTACGGTTTTAGCAACACAAATCCGGCCTTTGAATCAACCTCTGAGTTATTAAAACAAATGCAGGAAGTGTTGCTGGGAAAACCCTCGGAATTGATGCAGTCCGCTATCTGGAACGGGGGATTTTATCTGTGGCGCTGCGGAGTTTGTTTGGATATAAACTCTGGTTTAATTGAGGCAGAAACTTTATTAAGTCGCGGTCAAGTCGTGCAAAAACTTGAGGAAGTTAGCCAAGCCGTTAGTGTTTTTAGTTGACAGTTGACAGTTGACAGTTGACCGTTAACTACTGACTACTTACTACTTACTACTAGACATCTCCAATCATTATTGTGGAACAGGCATCTTGCCTGTTCAAAACAGGCAATTCTTGCGATAACTACTGACCACGAATTTCAAAGGTGGTACCCGCCACGTGATTTATCCGTGGAATCAATCCCAAATCGCAAATCCTCAAGCCCCCGCATTTATCCGTGGGGTCGCCTCTAAAATCTAAAATCTAAAATCTAAAATCGATTGACTAATGACTAATGACTAATGACTAATCATAAAATTGCTGTAATTGTGCTTGCAGGCGGTCAAAGTTCGCGGATGGGTAGGGATAAAGCTATGCTGGAAATTGAGGGCAAATCCCTCTTGCAGCGGGCGTTGGAAGTTGCCACAGTTGTAACCCCCGAAGTTTATGTTCTGACTGCTTGGCCCCATCGCTATCGATCGACCTTAACCGAAACATCCCAATTTCTGGTAGAGTACAATCCGGGCTCCGGGCCCTTGGTTGCATTGACTCAGGGATTGAAAGAAATAGCTGCCGAGTGGATTTTACTGTTAGCTTGCGATTTACCTTTGTTGGATGCCCAGATTATCCAGAAGTGGGCGAGTCAGTTAACCGAGTTTCCCCCATCTACTTTAGCAGTTGTGCCTTATCAAAATTCGCGCTGGGAGCCTTTGTGCGGCTTCTACCGCCAACAATCTCTGCCCAGTTTGCAAAGTTTTATTGACAAAGGGGGACGTTCCTTTCAAGTGTGGTTAAATCAAATCCCCGCAATTCCTCTACCTGTAGGGGAACGAGAAGCAGTAATGTTATCGAATTGCAATACATTAGAAGAGTTTGAGCAATTAAAAGGTAAAATGAGTAACGGTTGACGGTTGACGGTTGACGGTTGACGGTTGACGGTTGACGGTTGACTAACTAATGACTAATGACTAATGACTAATGACTAATTACTAATCACTAATTACTAATTACTAATGATTAACCAATATTGGTTGCTCGATCGCGATATAACTTTCCTCAATCACGGGTCTTTTGGGGCTTGTCCGATTCCCGTACTGGAAGCGCAAACCATTTTTCGAGAACAACTGGAAAGAGAACCATTGCGCTTTTTACTGCGGGAATTTGAACCCTTGTTGGATAATGCGAGAAATCAGTTAGCAGCATTTATCGGTGCGAGTGAGGATGACTTGGCGTTTGTCCCGAATGCCACGACGGGAGTAAATGCAGTTTTGCGATCGCTCTGTTTTGCTCCGGGCGACGAATTGCTAACGACAAATCAGGAATACAACGCTTGCCGCAACACACTTAATTTTGTAGCCGAGCGTACAGGCGCTAAAGTAATAGTAGCAGAAGTCCCCTTCCCAATTGAGTCACCCGACCAAATTATTGAAGCAATAATTAAGTGCGTTTCACCGCAAACAAAGTTAGCCTTATTAGACCACGTTGTGAGCCAAACAGGTTTAATATTTCCCATCAAACAGTTAGTTGGGGAGTTAGCTAACCGTGGCGTGGATGTATTGGTAGACGGAGCTCACGCGCCGGGAATGGTAGCACTGAATTTAGATGAAATTGGCGCGGCTTACTATACGGGAAATTGCCACAAATGGCTATGCGCGCCGAAAGGGGCGGGCTTTTTATACGTGCGGCGCGACAAGCAAGATGCCATTCGCCCAACTACGATCAGTCACGGTGCTAACTCGCCCCGCGCCGATAAATCGCGCTTTCAATTAGAATTTGACTGGATGGGAACAGTCGATCCTAGTCCCTATTTGTGCGTACCTGTAGCTATTGATTTTATGGGTTCTTTGTTGAGTGGTGGCTGGCCGGCATTGAGGGCAAAGAATCATGCTTTAGCATTGGCCGGTAGAAAAATATTGGCGGAAAAATTAGATTTGCCGCTGCCTTGTCCTGATGATATGGTGGGTTCGATGGCTGTTGTGCCACTGGCAGACTCCCAGTCTGATGTGGTTGCAAAGGGAGGAATCCCACCTTTGCAAGAGGCGCTGTGGGAGATATTTCAAATTGAAGTTCCGGTGATTCCTTGGCCGGATTCTAGCAAGCAGTTAGTGAGAATTTCGGCTCAGTTATACAATACTTTGCCCCAGTATGAATATTTGGCTAAGGCGCTGGTTGAGCTGACGAGAATTTGAGCTGGAGCTTCCAGAAAAGAAACATCACACCCAGCTACAAATAGTTATAGGTTTGTAGTTAGGGTGTCGCTTCTTAGAGTTGGGAGAAATACAGACTATTTGTCCTTACTATAAACGTAGTAAAGGTTATACAAATAGGCCCCATAATAGTAAAAATTATGTAAGGAATCACCTTTATTCCTCTTGAATTGCGATACTATTTATACTAATTCTCAAAACTCATGCAACAGTAGCTGTAGGGTGAGTCGCCACCCTTAAATCCTAAAAAAGAGCGACAATCTCCAAGCGACGCACCTTACCTGAAGCGTGAGCGTAAACAAACCAAAAACTCATAATTGTTGCAAGAGTTGGGAGAATTGGTATTACATAAAATAAAAAAAACCACAAAAATAGATTTAAAACCCCATCGCTCTCAACTTCACCAATCCGCCCAAAGCGAATAAAAATTGTACATAACCCGCGAAATTTCCTAAGTTAAAACAGGGTTGTCAAACCTGATAGTGCACAAGTTCCGCGCCACAGAATATAATGTATCAAGACTTGCATTTTTGCTGACAAAACAAACGAAATAAAAAGAGGAAAATACCATGTCCAATGCCATGATGGTAATTTACCCCTATCGCGAACAGTACACCTGGGTTTTTGACGACGAGCGACTCGGACTTATCCGAGAACCATTTGTTCAGGGCGTCCCCGAAATGATTAACGCGCTTGTCGCAGACATTCCCAATGCCACTCAAGGTTTCCGACTCTTATTTTCGGCTAATCCATTTCCCGGATATCAAGCAGAAATGCTGTGGTTGAAAGCAGAATACGGCGGTAACTGGTATCGGTGGGAATCGAAAAATCTCGAAGGCTGGCTGTGTCCGGCTATGTTCAAATACTTTCCAGAAGCACCGCCCAAGTTTTACTGCAAAGCTGAAAAACTGCAATAACCAACAGCAAGTCAATGAAAAACTTGTCCATTTTTAAAAGAAACTTTGTTACACCTGTCGATCAAATCTCTCGAAAAAAGCCTAAATTCTTCCTGTATATAGTGGGGCTATTTTTCCTAGTTTTCACCGCCGCCATCTCGGCAACCTTGGGGGCAATTACCGCCCTTTTAGCTCCCGTGGAACCCCCAATTATCAATAGAGTATTAGAGGCGACGGGATTTGACTATTTATCCTCCAACCGCTCTGGATACCGCCTGTCGCGGTCAGTTAATATCTTGATATTGGGAATTGACCGCGTGCCGGAAGCGGCGGCCAATTCCCCTAAGATTTTTAATGGTCGCAGCGATACAATACTCTTATTGCACCTCGATCCTAGAGATAAATCTATTAGTTTGCTTTCAGTTCCACGAGATACTAAAGTCGAAGTTCCCGGAATTAGCTTCAGCAAAATTAGCGAAGCCAATGCCAGGGGAGGAGCAGCTTTGGCTACGCGATTGGTTAGCAGTATGCTGAACAATACGACAATTGAACGATACGTGCGAGTCAGCAGCAGTGCGTTTCGGGAATTAGTCGATTTGTTAGGCGGAGTTGAGGTATTTGTACCTCGCGCCATGTCCTATACAGATACCGCTCAAAAGTTAAAAATAAACTTAGCTAAAGGATGGCAAACTCTCAACGGAGAACAAGCAGAACAATTTGCTCGATTTCGCAACGACGGTTTAGGAGATATCGGCCGCATTCAGCGGCAGCAATCTTTAATTCAAGCTATTCGCGATCGCCTCGCAAGTCCATCCGTATGGGTGCGCTTGCCCCAAATTGTTCGATTGATGCAAAAATATGTAGATACAAACCTAAATTATGAGGAAATATTGACGCTGGCAAATTTCGGTTTGCAATTGGAACGAGAGAATTTTAAAATGGTAATGTTGCCGGGAAGTTCTAGTTCAGAACAAGCCGATTTGAGGAGTTATTGGATTGTAGATGCGATCGGGCGCGATCGCATTATCACACAATACTTGAACCAGAGCGTGCCGGATTTTGAACAAGGACGAATTCGCAATCCCAGCGACTCCCTGTTGCCCAAAAACCTCAAAATAGCTGTCCAAAACGCTTCTAGCAAACCGACAACCGCCAAAAACGTTGCTGAATTTCTCAGGAAAAAGGGCTTTTTTAATGTATCTGTAGTGCAGGATTCGCCCCAGAAGGAGCGTCAAAGTCAAATTATTGTTCAGCAAGGCGATTTAGAGGCAGCGAATTTACTGCGAAAAGAGTTAGGCGGCGGTAAAATTGAAGCATCTTCTACGGGTGAAATCAATTCTGACTTGACGCTTCGCGTTGGCGAAGATTGGGTAAAACGATTTTAATTAGTCATTAGTCATTAGTCATTAGTCAGCAGTCAACAGTTAACAGTCAACAGTTAACAGTTAACAGTCAACAGTTAACAGTCAACAGTCAACTATGCCCAATTCCCCATTCCCATCATCATGAAAAGTGTTTTCCGAATTTTCCTGAGCCTGTTTTTAAGTTTAGTGTTGGCTTGTGGGTGGGTGCTGCTGAGTGCTACTCCTGCATTTGCCCTGCCGAAAACAAGTATTAATTACACAAATATTAATTTGTCCGATCGCGATTTTTCCAACTCGGATCTAGCAGGGGGAACATTTGTCGCTGCGGAAATGCGGGGAACAAATTTTCAAGGTGCTGATTTAACTAATGCGATTTTGACTAAGGGAGTTTTGCTGAATGCCAACTTGTCAGGTGCCAACCTCTCCGGCGCTTTGGCAGATAGAGTTACATTCGACGGCGCTAATTTGACGAATGCTAATTTTTCCGAGGCAATTATGACTCGAACTCGCTTTTTTGATGCTGCAATTTCCGGGGCTGATTTTACTGACGCGATTATCGATGCTTATCAAGTTACTCTCCTGTGCGAGAAAGCAGATGGTGTCAATCCCGTGACGGGAGTTTCTACTCGCGAAAGTTTGGGATGTCCGTAGGAATTCACACTTAAAAAAATCCCTGGCTAATTATTTGATTAGATGCACCTGTAGCGAGGTAAACTACACAAATTAAAGCCCCTCTCCTGCAAGGCGAGGGGTTTGAGAAAATTTCTAACTATCGGCTCTATCGAGCGCTACAAATGTCTGTGCTGGCAGTACCAACTACCAAATCGGAATTCAACAGCAAATCTAAATCGGTGTCGGGATTAACAGCATACAAATCAACTTTATCTCGACCCAAAAATACCCCGATCAAAGTCCCGATTCCCGCACCGCCGAGCACCTCTTCAGTCGCGATCGCCCGATCGCCCGTAACACCTGCGATCGCCGCCGCTGCTGCTGCACCCAACGCCGTATTCTTAACCAGATTGCCAACATTAACGCCCTTGGTAACAGTTTCTTTCCTAGTAATCAGTTGCGAAGTGGCATTGAGAGGCACTCTGCTGCCGTTGATGATACTTAATTCTTGAGCCACAAACTGAACGCCCGAAGCAGTCGATCGCAATTCGCCGCTAATTTTCGAGCCTTCGGGTATCAGCACTTTGCCATTACTGCCCTTGATATCCTCAGCAACAGTCAGCGTAATCGGAGACTTGTCATTGGGGCCGAGCAAAATCTTGCCTTTTGCATACTCGATTGGAATAGTCACCCCCCTGGGAATTTTCACAGCAACAGACTCGCTAACATCAATCTTGGCAATGTAAGGAGAATTAATGGCTCTTGCTTGATTGGTACTCACTAATGTTTGATAGATAAAAGCAGCTACTTCAGCTCGCGTTGCTGACTTGTTGGGTTTCAGAGATTTAGGATTGGGATAGCTGACAACCAACTGTTTTTCCGTAGCAGCAGCAACGCTTTTAACAGCATAACTTTGAATCTCACCCGCATCATTATAGTAGCTGAGAACATCTTGAAAATCGCACGTAGGTTCATAGCCCATGCCGTTATTTAAAGCGACTACAACTTGAACGCGAGGAATCTGCTGTGTCGGCCTGAAAACATTGCCGGGATAGCCAGACATCCATCCCATTTCATAAGCTTCGGCGATCGCCCCGCTTGCCCAAAAATTGGAGGGAACATCGGCAAACCCTACAGCAGCGCGGGTTTTTGCCTTTTTCACCGAACGGATCATTGCCGCAAATTCAGCCCGCGTTACCGGTGCATCCGGGCGAAAACTACCATCGGGAAATCCTTTGATAATTCCTCTTTCTGACAAATCTTGAATAAAATCTTTTGCCCAGTAGTTATTATTAACATCCGAAAAAGCTGTCTGAGCAAAAGAAGGCGCGGGAGCTAGCATCGGCGCTGCGGTTGCGGCAACTGTTCCCAGTGTTAATAAAACAGATGTACCGGATTTGATGCGATGTAATACAGACATTTTTTGATTCTCCAATTTACACATTTTTTTTATTGAGGAGAACTAAGCTTTTGATAAGCTGATTGATTCCTGCCAAACTTGCTCTTTCCCTCAGTTATGTAATCATTATTGAAAAATTTTACTTCTGGTGCGGGGAAGATACGGTCTTTTAAAAAAAATATTTTGATGCTTGTTTGGGATTTTTAAAATGCTTAACTTCCTTAAAATCCTTATGTTGCTTATCTCCCTTATCTACCTTGTCTCTGCAATTAACAGGATTTAGGGACAAAGCCGTTTGATATTAGTTAACTATAGAAATCCTAAATCATTTGTGAATTTCTTACCCCTTCCCCTTGATAAGGGGAGGGTTGGGGTGGGGTCAAAAATTTACGACTCCTGCAAGGATTGCTATATATTAACTAAAAGTCAATATAATTGACTCGATCGAGAAATACCTGTTTGTTGCCTATGAGTAGCCTGACGTTTGCCTCGGCCCATCAGCTAGCGCGAATGATTCGCGATCGCCAAGTCTCTGCCGTCGAAGTTCTCGACGCTTACCTTACTCAAATCGCAAAGCACAACTCGCAATTAAACGCCCTTTGTACCCTGGATGAAGACAATGCTCGTACTAGAGCAAGACTTGCGGATGAAGCCCTAGCCAGAGGAGAAAACTGGGGTGCTTTACATGGGGTTCCCATCACGATTAAAGACATTTTTGAAACAGCCGGACTCCGCACCACAGCAGGCTATATTCCCCTCAAAGATTATGTGCCTCAACAGGATGCAACTGCTGTTGCGAGATTGCGGGCAGCAGGCGCTGTCATCATGGGAAAAACCAACATGGCGGAACTGGCTGCCAATTATCAAAGCACAAATTCTCTGTTTCCACGGGTGAATAATCCTTGGCATCTTGACTACACACCTGGTGGCAGTTCCGGAGGGAGTGCCGCTGCTGTCGCCGCCGGACTTTCACCGTTAGATTTGGGAAACGATTTCGGGGGTTCGGTGCGTCAGCCTGCTCATTTCTGCGGCATATATGGTTTAAAGCCGACAGATCGCCGTATTTCTACAGCAGGGCAGATTCCTGAAGTGCCGGGAATGCCACTGTCTATTCGGCAAATGATGACCGTTGGGTGTTTTGCTCGATCGCTTGAAGATATCCGGCTATGTTTTTCGTTAATTGCAGGCGCGGATCTGCGACGCCCTGATGTCCCACCGGTTCCGCTCGATCGACCCTCTGGCAAGCCTTTGCAGCATCTCAAAATCGCTTGGACTGCTGAATGGGCCGAAGTTCCCGTTGCTTCTGAAATTCGAGCAGCTATGGAGTCGATCGCGCAGACACTCTCTGACGCAGGTGTCCAAATCGAACGCTGGCTTCCCAAAGACTTTGACCTTTCCAAAATATTGAATCTCTACGGAAGGATGTCAATGTACCTCACTATCTACGCTCAACCGCAGGATAGATATAACCTGCGTCGTAGTTTAGAGTTAATCTTCCGCACCGCAACCCAAGGCGACAAGGAACTCCGAAAATTGGGAGATTTCAGCAGATTGCTACCTGAGATATTGAATCCAAGTTTGAAAGGATATTTCGAGGCACTCACACAGCGCGATGCCTTCACTGCCCATATAGATGAGGCATTAGAACCGTGGGATGTATGGCTTTGTCCCGTTGCGGCAACCGCTGCGTTTACCCATCGTCCCGCTTGGAGTGCCGTTGACGTTAATGGCAGATCCTATCCTCATGCAGTGGCAAACGGGGCTTACACCCTGCCTTCTAATCTTAGTGGACATCCTGCCGTGGTAATTCCAATTGGACAAACTCAAAATGGTTTACCGATTGGAATGCAAATTGTTGGTAAGCGGTGGGGTGAAATGGAGTTGTTGGCGATCGCAAGTGCGATCGACAAAGTGGTTGGTAGCTTGCAACATCCACCTGGTTACTGAGCCTTTTATCAAGTTTCACTTGATGGTGAAGAATACAATCAGTATAGCAATCCTAAATGATTTGCGTAATTATTGTAGGGGCAATCCCACGCCCGGTTGCCCCGATAGATAGGGGTAGGCAAAGAAAGGCACTACCCCTACAAATTTATCTGAAGGATTTAGGATTGCTATAAGCTGTTGTGCATTTAAATTGTATATTTCGAGTCCCCATCAAAAATCGTCAAATCCTCTCCCCCTCTCCTCTTCTCCCCCTCTCCCTCTCTAATACCATAGGCAATCTAGATGCAACACAGCTTATTAGGGTGCGTCTGGTTTGAGATTTTTAATTTGCACGGAAAGTATGAATCTGACGCACCGTTTTTTGCGGGAGTGCGTCAGTTGTGAGATTCTTAGTTTGTAGCGAAAATAATGCTAGCTGACGCACCCTACTTGATTGTGAATGCTGACTAATGACTAATAGAGGCTAGGGGTTCCCAACTTGTCACATCTTCAAACAAAGATTGATACCCCGCTGCATTCGGATGAAGCCCATCTGCAATCAGACACGAACTACACCAAATATTGCCCCGAGCGAGCCATTTATCAAAAATATCTAAATAGGGAATTCCCCGCAACTCACAAGCTAATTTCGTTGCCTCTTTATACCGATATTGGTCAGCATGACTGTAATACAAACAATCTTGAAAAGGCATTTTACTTTCATCCACCGGCACCATCCCGACAAATATCACCGGACAAAGTTGTTGGGACAGGTTTAACAAATGATCCAAAACAGTTTTAAAATGTTCAAACTCAGTGTAGCTGCGCCCGGTAGGCGACTGCACTCTCGCCGAATCGTTAAGGCCGACGGAAAGAATAATCGCATCCGGGACGCGGTTTCTGAGTTCGCCTCGGTGCCGAAACTCGTTTTCCAGGCGCTGGGAGACTTGATAGGTGCGATCGCCCCTAACGCCCAAATTGTATAAAACGTGTCCTGCACTCTCCGGTAACATCCACTGGCGCCGCAATCTTTCCACCCAGCCACCGCCTACACCGTCGCCGAAACCGTAGATTAAGCTGTCACCGAAAGCAACCAATTTGAGGGGATGAGAATTTCCCCGATGCAAGTGACCAAAGGAATAGGCTGTTGCTACCTGCATAAGCAATGATACTCAGTTAGTAATTTATGAATCTCGACATACTAAACTAGAATGTAACATTAGATAAAGTAGGTAGTCTCATGGTTGTTAAGCGTCCAATTTTCGATTCAACTCAGCTTACCCGTCGGGCGGAAGAGTTGATTAACGGTGCATCCAACCGCTATCGGATTACGGTGCAGGTGGCGAACCGCGCAAAACGCCGTCGCTATGAAGATTTTGACAATATGGACGACCATCAAATGAAACCTGTAATGCGGGCGATATTTGAGATGTCGGACGAACTGACTCAGCCGGAAATTATCGGAGACATCTAGACTTTGGGAGTTTTGGGTTTTGACTGGTGAATTGCGAGCAATTTTTGTCAACTCAAAACTCACAACTTTTTCAAACTAGACTAGGGCGCGCGGGACGAGAAACCCGGTTTATTCCTAGCTGCTTCGTTAAAAAACCTCTGATTTTTCTAATAAACCTCGTTGATGAGCGTAAATCCTAAAATTATAAACTAGGACATCTCCTGGCCACTAAGTGTATGAAATTATTCTATTTTTCAAATTTTTGTCAAAACCGTGAATAGATTAAAGCAGGGCTTAAGTTTTCTGTTGGTTACTTTGAGTGTAGCGATTTTCACGCTTTTGAGTTGGGTATTGGAATCCGGGGAACTGAGTATGTCGGCTTTGGAACCTTCGCTGCAGCGGAGTTCTGAGTCTGCCTCAGTGCAGCGGGTGGCTCAACAATCTGCACCGCCGCAAGTGAGGGTGCAAGATGCGTGGAAATTGGTGTACGAAAAATTGCCGGATTTCCCGACCGAAAATAACTACATTTCTAAGGAAACTGGAAAAGTCGATCCTACCAATACTTTAGTCGGGCGGTTGATTCGATATCACGTATTTGTCAAAGGACGGCCGCCCAATTACCGCTTTGATTGGAAGTTGAGTTTAGCTGACTATTTGGGGGCGACTCCAGATTATTTGGTGGAAAGCGTGTATCCGGGAAAGGACGTTTTGCGCTCAAATCCAATGGAACAGGATCGCGCTGCTATTCAAAGTTTAAATAGAGCACAGCGGGATGCTTTGGTTCAAGCTTTGGTTGATGTTTTTACGGAGAGTTCGGGGGGTGGGCGCACACCGGCGGGGGAAAAACCACAAGGGCGATCGAATTCCCCGGAGATACCGCAGCCGCAGCCTGGAGATGCGAAGTTGCTGGCACCTTAATACTCAGGAATGCAGAAACCGGGTTTTTTAGGGAAATATTGCTTTTGAGCCTTTAACACAGGTAAAAAACCCGTTTTATTTCGTATTTATGGGTAAGTTCTACTAATCTAAAATCCAAAATCTAAAATCTAAAATCCCTTAATGGTGGAACGTGTAATTAAAACGGGTGTTGGGTGGCGTTTGGGATGGAACCCGGAGGCCCAGGAGTTTAAGGGTTTGGTGGCTGGCGACGGTTGGGCGATCGAACTCACGGAGGCTGAGTTAAACGATTTTTGCCGATTGTTGGAGCAATTAGCAGGCACAATGACTCACATGACCTCTGAGTTAATGGACGAGGAAAAAATCGCCATTGAAGCCGAAAGCGACTTGCTGTGGGTGCAGGTGGAAGGCTATCCCGAAGCTTACAGCGTGCAATTGATCTTGAATGCTGGCCGGAGGTGCGAGGGTTTTTGGCCGGCGGCTGTGGTTCCAAGTTTGGTGCAGGCCGCAAAAGTTTTAAAAGTTTTTTGACTTTTTTGGGAATTCTATGCTAAGCTGTTAAAGCTGTCGGGGCGTAGCGCAGCTTGGTAGCGCACTACTTTGGGGTAGTAGGGGTCGTGGGTTCAAATCCCGCCGCTCCGATTGTGATAAAACCTTCTCTATGAGAAGGTTTTGTTGTTTTAGGGCCGGCGACGCAGCTCTTACCATTCTCAATTAGGGGCATCGGCCCAGAAACAAGAATCAATCTCTGCTTACGAAAAGTCTATAGCTGTATCCTCAAATTCAAAGTCTTTGCGATTGCTTCGCGACCCTCACAATGAAATTAATCATCAAAAAAAGGCGTTTGTCAAGTACAAACGCCTTTTTATAGAGTTACAAACGTGGCGTTTTATCTTGTTTAAACGACGCTAACAATTCGCGAATTTGGTCGGCCGCAATCTCGCGCCCGCCCAAACCAAAAGCTAGAGCAATCCCAACTGCGATCGCCCCAAGCAGCAGCCCGAAAGCCAAATTCACAATATCGCTGCCAATGCCCATCTGTTGCAGCGCCAAGGCCGAAACAAAGGCAATAATCGCAATCCGAGCCGCTTGGCCCAAAAGCCGTGCTTGGCGCGTTCCAGAACTGGCAATCAAACTAAACGCCAGATTCGCCAAATACAAGCCGATCGCAAATACCACCAAACCGGCTAGCACCCTACCTGCAACCAGGACAATACCGCTAACAATAGCCGTCAGCGCTGGAATTTGCAGCACGTCGGTAGCAGCCACCACTGCAAACAGCAGGATGCCCACCTGCACCACAATGCCGACCAACTCAGAAGGCGTGCGGGCCGGAAGTTCCGGTTCCTGAAGAATCGTTGCCTCCGGATCGAACGAACTTGGCGGTAGCCTCAGCGACTGTTTCGGTGGCTGCACCCCCAACCAAGAAAAGACATTGTTGAAGCCAATTCCGGTCATGATATTAGTAACCAAATCGCCTACCCAGCGCCCCAAAATGTAAGCAAGCGCCAGAATCATGGCTGCCGTGAAGATTTTGGGAACCGCGCCCAAAATGTCGTTGAGCATCGCGACTGCCGGCTGCGAAATCGCTTGAATGTCCAAAGCGTTCAGAGCTGCGATCGCCGTTGGAATCAAAATCAAAACATAGACGATCGTACCGACAATCCACGACAGCGATTGTCCGCCCGAAGTCCGCGAAATTCCAAACCGAGCGCCCAAACCGTCCGCCCCAGCAGCCGCCAATAGATTCGTGACAATCCGCCGCACCACCATAGCCAGCAGCCAGCCCACAAACCCAATCAGCACAGCTTCCAGAATTTTCGGAATTGCCGCCAGAATTTGGTTGAGTAAATTATTAACCGGCAGCAGAGCCTGCTGCATTTCCAGTGAGTCGAGAATCAGCGGCAAAAACAGCAGAAAAATGAACCAGTACAGCGCATTCGCCACAGTATCGCTCAGCAGCAAAGGGCGCTCAGTGGGCGCAGCGCCCACCTCCTGATTCAAGCGCTCGTCCACGCTAAAAGCCCGCATCGCCCGCGATACGGCCATTTTGGCTACAGTTGCCAACACCCAAGCAATCCCCAACCAAATTAGCGCGCCGGCTAACTTCGGCAAGAAACCGGTAATTTGATTGAGAAAAGTATTGAGGGGTTGCGAGACAGCCGTGAGATTCAGCCGGTTGAAAAAGGCAATTAGGAAAAAGACAAAAATGATCCAGAACACCGCTGCGGAAATCCATTTTTCCACTTGCGGGGCTCCAGCTCCTTCCGGGCGGCCGGTAATCCAAGCAGCCAGCCGGTTGTCGATCGTAGTCTTCTTGAGCAATCCCCCGACTACAGAAGAGACGAGGGCTGATACTATCAAGCCAATGAGGAGGATACCGACGGCCCAGAGGAGATTTTCAATGTTTGAACCCTGAAGGAAATTGTTAATTCCGCGTTCCGCATCTGTCAGGGCATTCGCGGGCTGGGCCTGTGCCAAAATGCGATCGGACAAAGCCGCTATTGGGCCCGATATGGGTCTAGTTATTTCTTGCCAAGTTTCATTCATTTTTTTCTCAGGTTAACGTCACATTTGACAAGGAGAAGACGAAACTTTAATAATAGTTCCAAAAAATCTAGACATCGCCTAAATTTAATGTTTGTACACTTTTAATGTACTGGGTTAACTACAAAACCCTCTATCTAATTAGGGATAAACCCATCTCCGACTGCTTTTGGGCCAATATTCAAATCGGCCTTTATGAATCGTCCAGTTTTGGTTCTGAATAATCCTCTTTTTACCCTACTGCCAATGTAGTCGGAATGTTGGTGAATTGGTTCCAAATCCCAAGCTGAACATTTGGAGGTGGAACTCTCCTCAACTAACACAACTTGAATTCCCGCACGTTGTCCTTTGTACTGCAACATTTGCACGAACCGGCAATGGGGAATACAGGCAAAATTTTGATTATTAACCTTACCGGTATTAATCCCATCTTTAAAATCATGGTTCCAGCCGATCGCTAGCAAGCCCATGTGATGATTAACGAGTTCTTTAATAATTGCGGAACACCTCGTGTGGAGGTAGTAATCCACTTTACAGTTACGCTTGTGACACAATCGGGCGAGTTTTTTACTGGTTTTTGGCGCTAGGGGGAGCCATGATTTCAATGCCGATGAAACTTGATTGCAGTATTGGTTTCTTGACTTAACACCCCGTCCCTCGTAGATTGTCGGTACTAACCCAGGAACATTGTAGGTTAATATTGCCAGATTGTTTAATCCTAAATCTATGGCAGCTACTCTCTGATTAACTTGTAAAGGCTGTTCTAACTTTTCATAGAGCACCTCGACAACATAACAACCTACTTTGGGAACAATCCGGATTTCCAGAATCGAGGTGACTTTTGACAGCCACCAAATATTAGTCCCAGAGGGACGAGCATATCCTTTTTTTAAGGCTTTTTTGTTGACTGCTTGACTATTAAATACAACTACATAGCGCCCGTCCTCTCTTTTTCGCTCTCTTGAGCCTTTATCATCAGGAAGTTTCGGTGCGGTTTTAAATTTTGTGCTGTCTTCTTGATAGTTTCGCACCGCCAGATAGTAGCTAGTCCATGCTTTGAGGACTAAGCCGAGGGTGCTTTCTGCTACCTTTGCGGGCAGTGCTTTGTAATCAGGACTTGTTTTGAGGGCGTGATAAATAGCCAGAGCGTTTGTTTGTTGGCTAGCGAAAAAGTTTTGAGGGTAGATGTAGTTAGCGCTATTGTAAAGATTTTTGTACAGCCAAGACAGTCTATCGGCTTCTCGATAAAACCTATGATTGGGTTTAATGATGTGCCTTTCGACTAACTCCATAATCGGTATATATACTTTATTTCAAGATGATACACTGTATTTATGAGTGTGTCAATCTTTTAATTTCTGGAAAAATTGACGTTACAAGTAAATAAAGGACTATAAACTAAGCAAAGTTTTGTAATACCCTCCTTGTTGCAGGTTCTCATGTCAATTCGTCAAGTTTTCGAGCAATCCATTGAAATTCGCGCTGCTGCTACTGTGGTGGAGCAATGTATAGTCGATCGCACTTTAATGCACAAGTGGCTCAATCCCTTGCTACGCTGCGATCCCCAGGGCGAATGGGATACTGCCGTAGGAAGTCGCAGCTTATTTATCATAAAAATTCCAGTTTTGCAACCCTCTTTAGAGAGTGTTGTGTTGGAGCGACAACCAGGTTTAATTGTTTGGGGGTTTGACGGATTTTTCAAAGGATGCGATCGTTGGGAATGCCAGCCGCAAATCCAAGGAACTCTCTTGATTAACCGCTTTGAATTTCAAATTCCCAATCGTTTAATTAGATTTGGTTTCAATCGCTTGGCAGCCCCTTGGACGGAAAAAGATATGAAAGACCAACTCCGCCGACTCAAGCGGGTAGCCGAGCAACTATCTCAAAGAATGGGTAAGGGGTAATGGATAATGGGTAATTGGGAACTTTTACCCTCGCGTAGCCGAAGAATTGGTAATGGGTCATGAGTAATTTCTAATAGGTGAAAGCTAGAGCTAATAGGAAAAAAGCACCAATTCCCAATTCCCAATTCCCAATTCCCAATTCCCAATTCCCAATTCCCAATTCCCAATTCCCAATTCCCTCCAACTTCAGTTATTTATTTCGCACTTCCTGATGGACTGGGCTGACAAATCATTTGTCTAGCAGAATTCACCGCTTGGCCGGCGGTATTTTGCAAAGCCGGGGAATTCTGATACAAAGCTTGCAAATCTTGCACATCTTTAATCACTCGCTCGTAGATAACCATCGCTTGATTGCCGTCAACTTCTAAGGCCGCAGGGCTGTAATTTTGCATCACTTCAATCAGCGATATTTTGCCATCTTTGGAAGCTGCGACTAAAGCATCGCGCAGTGCGGGCACGCTTTGAAGCCTCGCAGTCGGCGCATAAGCAACCTCGCCTAATTCTTTGAAAACAATTTCCCCAAAATAAGTGCTTGCTAGCCGCGCTACTAATTGGGAATCTAAAGGCACTTCTCGCGTTAATATTTCGCGCACCGACTCGGGAGTTTGTTTCGCAAGACTCAGAACGCTTTGCAGTTGAGATGATGCTTGGCCGGTTTGTGCAAAGCTTTGTAAATCGCTCATCGGTAATGTTACGTCAACAGCACCGTATTTTACGGTAACATTATCTAATGCAAAGGCTTTGTCGCTGCTTAGGAATACTGCACTTGTTCCCAGCAAAAGCGCCAAACCCAATGATAAAGACTTTGACATTCTTTTGGTTAAATGGGCTGACAGCGGTTGCATTCCGGTGAGATAACCTTGTTGAAACTGAAAGTTCATGAGTTTGTGCCTCTTTACGTCAAAATACTTTTTAGATGGCTCGTCTGTGGGGGTATCAGTGCGGGTATCAGTGCGGGTATCAGTGCGGGTATCAGTGGGGGTATCAGTGCGGGTATCAGTGCGGGTATCAGTGGGGGTATCAGTGCGGGTATCAGTGCGGGTATCAGTCTGGAAAGTAGACTCGGAAGTTCGGTAAATGACCTATGATTTTACAGTCATGTCAAGGAAATTTAACCTATCAAAAGATAGGTATTAATTGACAATTAATATGTTATAATTAGCTATTTGACAATTTTAGATAGCTTTGCAAAAATTATAAAAGCGAAATTGGGCCGTCGGGCAGCAGTTTATGGAGTGTCGCTTTCACCTCTTATATAGCAATCCTTGCAGGAGTCGTAAATTTTTGACCCCACCCCAACCCTCCCCTTATCAAGGGGAGGGAGTAAGAAATTTACAAATGATGCGAGGATGGCTATAGTGTGCGATCGATACCAAATTTAAGTTCACATATCCCGATCGAGCCGATCGACCAATTGGCGAATTCTAGCAGCATCAGGAGCATTCGGAGCATTTCTCAGGTATAGTTCCAAATCGTGGCGCGCTTCGACCAAGCGTCCCAGTTGATAATAGAGAATTCCGCGATCGCGCCGTTCCCCCAGCGCCTCGGGAAACAGCAGCAAAATCCGTTCAATCGCCCAGAGTACCCTCACAGCATCTCCCTGTTGCAAGTAAATCGCCTTCAGATTTCCCAGCATTCGCCCCAACAAATGTCGGCGACTTACCGGGGCGAGAAAAGCCGGCTGCAACTCCATAGGTTGACCATAAATTTGAGAAAGTCTGGCTTGACAATCTTCAGGAAACAAGATTTCGCCGCCGTTAAACGCATCAACAAAAATGCCAGAATCTTCAAAATCCGGTCTAATTAAAAAATGTCCCGGCATCCCAATTCCCACCATCGGAAAATCAATGCGCTTAGCAACCTCCAAATAAACCAAAGATAAAGAGATTGGAATGCCAGTACGCCGATCGATCACTTCATTCAAAAAGCTATTGCGGGGGTCGTAATAATCCGCATCATTGCCCCCAAACTGCAACTCCCCGTATAAATAGCTATTAATAGTTTGAATAATCCGCAGCGGATAATTCTGTGCCGGCAGGCGTGAGCGCACCTCATCTGCGATCGTGTCGAGAGCGTTGAGATACTCCTCTGGCTCTAAATTTGGGTATTCTTCCAAAGCCATATAAAGAGCAGCTTTCGCCAGGTCGATCGAGCCATCAGGCTGATTTATTTCTCGATAAAAGAGTTGTCGGGCGATCGGAAAATCCATATTTATTATTGATTTATTTTTAATGTACTTATTGGACTAATATCATGAACAGGCTTTTCGGCCTGTTCCACAACAAAGATTCTTCGGGTAAATCGACATTTTTTGTAGTATAATTAACCTTTTTCATGGTAAAACAGGAACTTTTTCTTGTGGAACAGGCATCTTGCCTGTTGCAGCTTTTTGTAGTATAATTAATTTTTTTATGGTAAGACAGGCATTTTTTCTTGTGGAACAGGCATCTTGCCTGTTGCCCCAAAGATATTAAAAACAGTGGATTATTTGAATTTTAATATATTCTAAGTTTTTTTATCTAAATCAGCCCCTATTTTTAATAAAGCTTCACGATATTTTTTGCGCTCGATCCAGATTGAGGTGAAGGCCCTCGGATGTCAAATCAACCTTCAAATCCCGTGACTTTTACCAATCACCCAACTGCGGCGAAAAATCCGAGCCAGAGTCGATTCTTCCAAAGCAAAATAGATAGGGCGGCCGTGAGGACAAGTGCGCGGATTGCGAGTTTGCTGCCATTCATCCAACAAATTTTGCATTTGGGAAAGACTCAAAGGAGTACCGTTTCGCATAGCGCTACGGCAAGCAGTCGCAACTTGAGCCGCTTGTAAATCTGCGACTTTACTGAGTTCAAAAAGCGCATCCGCACAGTCATCTCGATCGGCTAACAATTCAGGAACTTCGCGGGCAGCCCATAGCTGTTCCCCAAAACTTTCTACTTCCAAACCTAAGCGGGATAAATTCTCAATTTGCAGTGCAGATAATTGACTGAGAATTACTGGTTTTTCTAGACATTTTAGCTGCCAAGCCGCGCACAATTGCTCGTACAAAACGCGCTCGTGAGCGATGTGTTGTTCCACCAACCACATGCCGCTGGAATGTTCTGCAACAATGTAAGTATTGTGAACTTGAGCGATCGCCCTCAATTCCATCAATCCTATTTGATTAGCTTTTTCCTGTTCGTCGCCACCATCATTCTGCCTAGCCGAAATCCCCACACTGTAAGCACTTTTTTGTTCCGATGCCTTCAGCAATTGTCCCACTCGATCGGGAATTGGGGCCGGTGGCAAAACTTCATCGTTCAAATGCAAAGCACGATCAATTGCTGCGCTAACTTGTGCTTGCCAAAAACTCGGATCATGGAGATAAATTTCCACCTTAGCCGGGTGGCGGTTCCAGTCGATTTCCGAAGGGGAGATTTGCAGGTGAACAAAACACACGGGATAGCGATCGCGCGGACAAGTGCGGGCAAAGGCGCTGAGAATAGTTTGCTCTAATTCGGGCGATCGCACAACTCGCCGATTTACCCCTACCTTCACCCAATCCGGCCGCCTGCGGTGACAGCGATCGGGCAAACCAATTACTAATTCTAAAAACTGGGAATTGGGAATTGGGAATTTTGAAGTAGCAACTGGGAATTGGTAATTAGGCTTAACTGTAGCGCCCACAAGCTGAGTTTCTCGCAATAAATTGGCTGCTTTCTGATTGTGAGGACTCGCAGGCAAATCTAACTTTAAATACTGCAAATCGCTCGATCGCACACCGCGCACAAATTGAGGTAAAAGTTGTTCCGCTGTGCTACCAGGAGTTACGTGCAAACAAGGCGTATTTCCTTGACGCAACTGCCAATTAACGTGCGGGTGACAAATAGCAATTTGCTGAAGAGTTAATTGGATCGATCGCATTTGCTGTGCCGGCGACAAAAAACTGCGGCGCACAGGCCAATTGCCAAACAAATTATCAACAGTCACCACCGTACCCGGAGCGATCGCGGCTGTTTCCACCTCCACAGCAACGCCCGTGTTATTGTAAACCACCCGCCAGCCCGATCGAGCATTTTCAATTCCCCCCTTGTTAAAGGAAGATTTGACGGGGGTTGGCGCCGACTCAGGATTTTCCGAAAAATCCCCCAATCCCAAATCATTCGATCGGCTCAAAACCTCCAAACAGCCCAACTGAGCTAAACTGTGCAAAGCTTCCCCACGAAATCCCAAAGTATCAATTTTGTAAAGGTCAGCTTCCGTGGTAATTTTGCTCGTACTGTGAGGCGAAGCAGCCTGCCGCAAATTTTCCAGATCCATTCCTGTACCATTATCTGCAACTTGCACCCGCCACTGTTCGGGCCAGACAGAAACAACGATGCGAGTTGCGCCAGCATCCAGAGAATTTTCAACTAATTCTCGTACCGCGGAGGCGATCGAGTCAATCACTTCGCCGGCGGCAATTAAGTTGATAACTTCTGTGGGTAAGGTTTGAATATTAACTGGCATCAGATTTTTAGCATTTCGTTAATTCAATTCTACTTGATTCGGCAAGTCGCTACACAGTATTAGGACTTACGCTCTTAAACCCGGTTTATTATAAAAATATTGTTTGATAACAAGATATCTACTCATCAACCAAGTTTCTGATATCAATTCCGGCCTGACTGCCGGAATGATATCAAATCCGCGCTTTGGGAGTCGGGCGTAAAGTCGAATCAATCTGCCAACAAATAATTCGCGCCATTTTGATTTTTTTGACACCTCCTTCTACAGTCTACAGTCAAAGTCAACAATTATAAGGACTGCAACCGGAATCGATATGAGGCTTAGTGAGAAAGTCCTAAGTATATATCTTCCTACCTACTTAAATTTGATCTGCTAAAGCCGGGGTTTTCGGCAAGCGGATGTAAAAAGTTGTGCCTTTTCCGTCCTCCGACTCATAAGTAATTTGCCCTTTGTGAGCCTCAACCATCGACTTAACAATTGCCGTTCCCAACCCAGTACCAGTCCGTTTACCATAGGTCACAAACGGTTCAAATAACTTTTCCTTAATTGCCGGGGGAATGCCCGGGCCGTTATCGTAAATGCTAATTTCTGCCCACTCCTCACTTTGCCACGCAGCAATCTCCACCCGCCCCCCTCGTCCGCCAAAAGCCTCAACCGCATTCCCAACTAAATTTTGTAAAACGCGCAAAATCTTATTTTCGTCCGCTTCCACTATCACTTCTGTCACCCGTACTACCAAATCTACTTTGGCTGCTTCAAAATAAACTCGGTTCAACTTTTGAAACTGCTGCAACGTCTGGATTAGATTAACTGGTTTTTTATTTAATACAGAATTGCCGCGCGAAAATTCTAACACTTCTTCAGCCATCCCCAACATTCGCTGAACCTGCAATTGAATAAGTTCGCACCACTCCTGAGTTTCCTCATCCGGGTGCATTTCTTTGAGCACTTCACTGGAGAGTTTAATTCCGGTAAAAGGGCTTTTGAAATCGTGAATAATTGTACTCACCATTTCTCCTACCAATACCATTTTTTGTTTGTGTACCAACTGGCTAACATATTGATCCGTGGTATCCCGTAAATTTTTAGTAATGAAACTAAACATTTGCAGTACCGAACTGCCTTTAGCAAACTGGAGAGTTGTTATTAGTTCTTCACGGTCTATTTTGGCCAAAGTCGAGCCTGCAACTGCCACAGCTCTAGCACTGCGAGGCTCTCCGTCTAAAACTCCGAGTTCGCCAAAATAATCGTCTGGGTTAGCGACAGCAACAGTTTGATATTTATGATTTTCGATCCGCTTGCTAAACTCGACTTTACCTTCTAAAACTAGATATAAAAAATCCGCTGTTTCTCCTTCTTCAAAAACCAGCGTTTCCTCAGCAAAACTCTCCAAAACAGCTATTTGGCAAAGGTGAGCAGCTTGCTCTGGTTCAAAATAAGACATAAATCGATGAGAGGCCAGATCCATGTGAAAATACCTGAGACTTAATTTAAACAGTTTCTTTTTTCTATTTTCGCCGATCAGCATCAGTGCGTTAATAAAATACAATACTGCTTTAATCTGGCTCTCTTTTCTAGCCTCCGAGGCTTTGACGCAAGGATTAGCGTCGGGATGCAGAGCCAGACTAGCATAGCAGCACCAGCAATCTCACCAAAATTCTCAGTTAATTGACTAAAATACATAAGTATTGTACTATTTTTGAGATTTAAATTGGATGTGGGGGGGGGTTCTCCGACCACCTCAGAAGATTTTAACTGTAGAGAGATCGTGTAATTTAAATGTCGATCAACCGAGGTTACAAAAATTAACGATCGCCAGATAAAACGATCGCAGCATTCTGCCCGCCAAAGCCAAAACTTAAACAAACCGCATTTCTGACAATAGCCGATCGCGCACAGCGAACAAAATCTAATTCAAACCCCGGTTTTTTCATTCCAACGCAAGGCGGCAACATCTGATATTTAATACTCATCAAACAAAAAGCCGCGCCCAAAGCTCCCGAAGCTCCCAAAGTATGACCCGTAGCCCCCTTAGTCGAACTAACAGCAACTCCTGGGTGAAATAACTTATCAATTAACAGTGCTTCGTGTCGGTCATTTAACTCAGTTGCAGTACCGTGAGCATGAATAAAATCTATATCAATCGCCGCTAAATTGCTCCGTTTCAAACATTGATTTACCGCCGCGATCGCACTTTCCCCCCCCATTTCCGGCGCATTAGCATGGCAAGCATCATTTGTCAAGCCAAAACCGGAAACTCGACCGTAAATTTTAGCACCACGACGCCTTGCCAACTCGGCCGATTCTAATACAAATAAAGCCCCGCCTTCACCGATCACAAAGCCTTCCCGATTTTCATCAAAGGGATAGCACCCAGTGTTTGCCAAAGCACCCATCCGGCTAAATCCAGCCAAAGTAAGCGGTGTGATAGGCGCTTCCACAGCACCTGCGATCGCCCGCTGACACTCACCAGTGCGGATTAAATCAACAGCACGGGCGATCGACTGTAGGCCCGTCGCACAAGCAGCCATCGGCGCCAGTACCGGCCCCATCGAGCCAATTGCCCTCGCCGCCGCGATCGCCCCCATGTGAGGCAAAAAATTCACAAATTGAGAATTGGGAATCGGTAATTGGTAATCTCGAATCGGTAATTCCCTTCCCTCTTCCCTCTTCCTTCTTCCTTCTTCCTTCTTCCCTATTCCTTCCCTCGCCAACAGTTCCAAATTTGCCTGGAAACCTCGGCTAGAGCCAATAACAATTCCGCAATCAGGCAATGGCCAAGTCAAATTAGCATCTTGCAAAGCATCTGCTAAAACCGGCCGAATTAAAGTTATTAAATCGGCCGGTTTTGTGCCAATTAAAGCCAAAGGTCGCCGTTCAAGTTCTAAAAAAGGTTGATTCCCCTCGATTCCCGATTCTCCAGACAGTAGTCTTTTCCAGCTTGTTTCCAGAGAGCCTAAAGCCGAAACAAGACCAATTCCCGTAACAACAACATCCATAGCTAAGCCGATTTTAGATTTTAGATTTTGGATTAAAAGAAGAATCAGGGCAGACGATTTTAGATTTTGGATTAAAAAGGAATAATCTAAAATCTAAAATCCAATTCTCTTATCTCAAATCCAGAATTTACAAGCCATCGGATCGATCCCGTGGGGATAATCTAAAATCTAAAATCCCAAATCTAAAATCCCAAATCCCAAATTGGTTGACTACCTTCAGGTAACAGGCTTAAAATTTTCCAAACCCTGAGTAACAGTAGCCTTATCAATGCGATCGCCCGCTTGAATCTTATCAACAACATCCATCCCTTGCTTCACGTACCCAAAAACTGCATAGCTACCGTCCAAAAACGGTACATCCGTCAAAGTAAAGTAAAACTGAGAAGAAGCCGAATCAGGACTCTGCGATCGAGCCATAGCAACAGCCCCGCGACTGTGCATCAACACGGGTTTCTCCTTAACCCCAGCTTCTTGTAGCGTCGCGCTGTAAGTCGGATTGGCAGCACCTTGAGCTTTAATTTCCAGAGGAATCCTGCGTTCTACAGTAGTTTTCGGGTCAATAAAACCACCAGTTCCCAGCCGCGCCGTAGGGAATTTAGGGTCTTTACCCTGGGGATCGCCACCCTGAACTACAAAAGGCTGAGGTTCCCGCACGACTCGGTGAAATACCAGCCCGTCGTAGACACCTTTCTGAACCAAATCGACAAAATTGCCCGCAGTAATTGGCGCATTTGTGCCGTCGAGTTCGATCGTAATTGGAGCACCTTTAACCGTCATCACCACCGTTGCTTTTCCTTCCAAGCGTGGCAAATTGCTAAATTGCGAACTCGCCGCTACAGCAGGAGACGGAGACGGAGACAAAGAAATATTTTCACCCGACGCCGGATTCGATGTCGGAGTCGAGTTTGCCACAGGGGAACTACCGCATCCTCCGACAAACAACGCGCCAATTATTAAAAGTGAGAACAACCACCGCTGAATTTTGATTTGCATTTGCATTTGTATTTTTACAGAAAATTCCGTAAGTGGGAAACGAGCGAGACTTCAGTCCTGAGACGAAAACGACCCGGCGATTTTAATCGCATTGAATCCCCCTTGCGGGGTTGGAGAGGGAATTAAATCAACCTCTCCGATGAGGTATGGTTGCCTCAAACTCCCATTACTGGGGTAAAGTTCGCTTCGCCAATGTTATAAAGGCTTGTCACGCTTACAGCACTGTCTCAGTGACTTTAAGACTGTTTAACTGTAAACAACAGAGCGGAAAACTAGCGTCGCATTCTCCGGTGTTAAGTAGTTGGACACAATTAATTACCCCAAATACCGCCTAAAAACCTTGCCTATTCAAAAGTCTTGATGTAATTAATTCTGTCCGGTTACTTATAACCTATATAACGTAGTCAGTGAAGACTTAGGGTGGTCATTATAGCTTGCTTCGATCTCTCTTACAAGCGAGCGTGGCTTTAGCCCTGAGTTAATGACTTACCAGGTAGGTAAGGTGCGCGGCCCGGCGCACCCTACGAGACATTACCAATCTAAAATCTAAAATCGCACATCGAAAATCCCTATAGTCCTTCTAGGGGAACTTGCAAAAATCGAGCCAATTCGGCCGCTTGATTTTCCACTTCCGACAAAGCAATCGGCTGTCCGACTCTAGTCAGGGGAAACTGACGGCGGTCTTTGAGCTTAAGATAAATACTGCGGCGGGGATTGAGACCTTCTTTAATGTCCACCCGCACAGATTGCACCTCCGATGTCTTGCAATTAAACTCAACTTTGCGGTTTTTGCCGGGAAAACCCCAGCGAAAGATCCGAATGTTACCAGTTTGTCGATCGAACTCGCTGTAACCGCCACCGACATCCCAGAGAATAGTCAGCCACAGGTACAGCGCCAACAGCACGCCGCAGACACCGTAGAAACCCATCGCAATGCCTTGGGGGATGAAAACAAGCTGAGTCGGGTCAGCAAAAGGCAGCAGGTTAACGTGCAAGTAGCTGGAAATGCCCGACAGCAGGAAACCAGTCCCTCCAATGCTGACCACCGTCGCCCACCAGTAATTGCTGAAGCGGCGGGAGCCCAAAACCGGGTAGCGCAGGACAGGATCGATCGAGGTCATTGTTTTTGCAGTCATAAAATTAAACAGCCTTAAAGCCAAATCTTAATTCAATTAGCCCACCGAGCGTCACGCTTCGCTGACGAGATCGCGATCGGGCGGGTGGAGATTGTGTATCAACTCCTGCTAATTATGGTCAACTACCCGCCATCAAGCGGAGTACCGCTATGATGGGGGCTTGTATCTGAACTCCACCTCAATTCCGAAAACCTCGAAAGGATTTCAGCTTTGGCTTCACGGCTCGATACATGAGGGAGTGCTGACAAGACCCCGGTACTCATCCAGGCTTGCCGGACGAGCAACGTTCTAAGTGCGATATTTCGCGCCCCAACCAGATCTGCATGAAGTTGATGCCCACAGCATTCACAGCGGAAAATCAGCCCCTTGTTCGGTCGATTAGCCTTTGAGGTATGCCCACATTTAGGGCAACTTTGCGAGGTGTAATGTGCCGGAACTTTAGTAGCTAACGAGCCAACCAGCACAGCCTTGTAATCGATATAGCCATGCAATTCGGCAAACGACCATTGAGCCACGTTCCTGTTAGCTTTCCGTTGTTTCTTGCTTGCCCGTTTGCCCGATTTAGATTTAGTTCGATCGCGTATTCCGGTCAGATCTTCTAGTCCAATCAGGCTGTTAGGCTTGGCGATTTTACTCGCAATCTGGTGGTTCACATCAGCGATAAACCGTCTCTCCCGTCCCGACAAAGCGATTAATCTTCGCTTCGCCGAACGGGTGTCTTTTCGCTGTAGAGATTGTCTGGCTTTTTGATAACGGTTGGCTCGATGTCTAGCCGCCTTGCCCGAATAAAAACTCGACTTATTAGCTAAGTCTGTTTCGACTGCGAGGTATCTCATTCCCACATCTATACCAGAAATTCTAGTGATGTTCAGTGGGTCGAGAGTAGGCGTTTCCACCTCCAAGCTCACCATTAGATAGTAAGTCTTCGAGGATTTCTGGTAGACAATTTTAGCAGCACCGATCTTCTTGGACGCTCGCATCAGATCGATGTGCTTGTTGTAGCCATCAAACGGAACAACAATTCGACCATCCAGGGTGTTAATACTGACCCGTCGATCCTTTTTAAAGGAGTAGTCGCGCTGGTAATTAAGCGTACAAGTCCGCGAGGTGTATTTGGGAGCTCGATCGAGTCCCTTGTACCGTCGCTTGGTATACCCAGCTTTAACCGCCTCGCTATTCTGCTTGGCTTTAGTCCACAGCGTCTTAAAAGTCGCAGCAACTTGTCTTGGCACGTTACACGCCATCTGGGAACCAAGCCCAAATAATGCCCGTAGCTCCGAGTACACCAACTTTTGTAGTTTAGCTCCGTTGCCAGATTTACCGTTATCAAATGCCACTTGGGATGCGTAGTTCAGCGCATCCCGATAGGCCAAAGAAACCTGAGCTACCGAGATTTTTTGCTCGGCAGTCAGGTTTAATTTGAGTTTTGCGGTAATTACTTGGCTCACAACTTCTTCAACAGATAATAGGATAATCTTACCCTGTGAAGGATTTGAGTGCAAGCGCAGAGTGTTTGTTCGTATCCTCAACCACCGCCAACTCGCCGCTTGGCGACGAAGGGTCAGTTGGATTGTTGCTGAGCATCGTCAACCAAGATGGCATTCCTCTCAACCACGCTTTCATCGAGTACGCCTCTAGTGGGGGAACCCTGCTGTTCTAGTTGAAATTTATGAACTTCTAATATATAGTTATGTTAACTTTAATTAGAAACCTTGGTCTTTTAACAAGCAAAAGGATTTTACCCCAATGACAATCGCAGTCGGACGCGCCCAGAACGAAAGAGGCATCTTTGATGTCCTCGACGACTGGCTCAAACGCGATCGCTTCGTCTTCGTAGGCTGGTCTGGCATCCT
>NZ_JAUBTR010000113.1:0-14077 GCF_036705045.1 Microcoleus sp. BR0-C5 | reverse complement strand
GGCTTAACTGCTTATCAAGCTATTCAACAAGCCCTCTCTATTCATGGCTCCCTTTTTTCCCCTAGTTGAGCAATTACCTTCGTTGTCAGAGTACGAGAACATATAAACCATTGTCGAAGGGTTCTGGGTAATCGCATTTGAACTCTCTTTGTGAACCAGACCTCTGTTTTGTGGTTGACCCACTGCTGTTATTAGACCTCATTTATTTGAGAAAGGCTATAGAGACATTTACGCTCCGCTTTGTCAGCTTTGACAACCCACATTCCGCACCCCCAACTGGCACATACGCGGATTGAGAGGGTAAAAATGAATCATCCGAGATAATAATGAGTAAAAACACCCAAAAATCTGTGCAACGATCGCATCACCCAGTTAGGAATTCCTAAAAATTAACGTGAGGGCATGAATTAAATCTTCTTAACCCATAAAACGTCAAAAATCAGACCATTAACAACTATTAATTCCCAGCATATATCGCCAGCATTATGACAATTATACATCACTGCTGCACCTACAATTACTTAACTGTAAGTCAGTTTTATCAATCAATATTCGACTTCATTTCATAACAAGAAATAATAAGACCGACAGGTGAGTGGAAACAAATTTAATATCGCCAACCGTTCGGATGTCAAATTAGAAACTTGTTGAATCCCCTGAATACAAACGGCATGAATCGATTGAAAACTTTGGAATATCCAGCGCAAAGTAGGTCGATTTGTTCCTTTGCCCAACTGATTTTTTACGGTTTTATTAGTGAGTTGCAAGTTTGGCCGGAGTAACCTTTGACCTAAAGTATAAACCAACAAACACAAACCCATTACCAAAGTTAAAGCCTCGATTCTTTCTGGCGACTTCAGAAACACGCTATCCGTAAAAAATAGTGGGTCTTTCAGGAACCCAAACCCTCTCTCTGCCGATTGCTGTTCCTTATATTTCACAATCATTTCATCAGGCTTTAATTGTGATGCATCCAGCACATTTGTAGCTAAGATAAATCTGCCACTAAGCTGTTCTACATTTAAACTGTGTGTCAAAAATCAATAAAACTCTTGTGGGACGGGCTTCTAGCCTGTCCCGAATTTCCAATTTAAATGCGTAACAGCTTAGCTTTCTTTTCTTTAGCAATCACACTAGCATCTAATTCCAGTTTTGCTTCAACTTTAAAGATCAAGCTAGAGCTAGAGTTGTCATGAGAAATGGTCGAATTAGTAGCTGGTTTTGCTGTAGTTTGTCTGCTGCTAATTTGAGTTAAATTATGATATTTCAGTTGTTTGGATAAACGACTGGCCGCTGCTGAGGCATCGGCGTCACAAGCAAATTCAATATTTGATAACTCTCGTAACTTTTTCTGACCCTCAACTTCAGCTTTTTTGAGTTTTTTTTCACTCCTTACGTTGGTCAGCATCACGGCGCAAACTGCTCTCTACTACTAACCATCTTTGTTCAATTCCACCATAATTACTTTTGTGTTCTGACCAGCTATATCCCGTCACTGAACTTTGATTAAATTCTGATTCCTGCAAGCTGAGACACCAGTTTCTGCGCTTGTTTAAGGCTCAGCGGTACACGAGTTAACCATCTTAAATTGGTTAACATTTCTAAATTGGGAGCTGTATATAATGCACTGTCAGCTACCATTAAACTGTCGAGATTTAATTGTTTTTTAAAGTCTTGACAAATTGAGGCGAATATGGAATTATCTGATTCGTTTCCTGAAGCTACTCGTAGAAATAGTGGCACATCTCCATCTCCACTACAAATTAGGTCTAAAATGAATTGTTTCAAGTCGGGACTTGGCCCTTGAGAGTAGCCGTAGGTAATCTGAATTGGTATTGGGGATGTTTGATGGTTGATGGATGAATTATCTGATTGATTGCTATCTGTTTCTATGCTAGAAAAAGATACTGATGGCAATTCTTGCTCATATTTGCCATGTAGATGAAATGAACTTGAGTCTAAGTGAGATGTGTCGGTATTTATCTCGAATTTTTGAGCTGCTTCTAACGCAATAGTTGTGAATATTTTGGTGATTCCTGCCAAATATAATTTATCTAATACTCTTTCTAAACGGTCATCATTCAGATGTGATGCTTGAATTCCTGAACCAAGTAAATGTTCTATTGCTTTCCCTTCAAAAAATTTAGAAAATAAATATAATGGGGCGGAAAACATCCCTAATCCATTGATAATCATGGCTTTAACTACTAGGCCGGGACTGACTATCTCGCCCGGTTGTTCCCCTACTAATTCATTGATTTTTTGGACAATTCCTATTTCATCAATTAGACCGGCTACTAAGCCTAGATGATCTAAGTTTTCTACTTTCATCTGGGATGCTTTCTGCATGGGCTGCTGAATCCTGATTTGAGCGTTGATCGATCTCGCCAGTTTACACTATTTTTGGTGATGATTGGTTACGGAAGAGCGATCGTAATTAACGCATTTTCGCGGCTGCGATCGGGTGACTATGAGGTCATAAACTTGGTTTTTTACCGATCGCAATTTTAACTTACATCAGATAGGACTCACGCCCTCACGTCAATTTTCCAGAATGGACTACTGGGTAATGCTGAGTGACCGAGATAGTTGAGTATTTCTACTCATTTTTGTCTCGGATGATTCACTTTTACTCCCTCAATCCGCCGGTAGTGCCAGTTGGGGGTGCGGAATGTGGGTTGACAACAGCTATATCTTATAGATTTGTGCGCTGGGTGCAAGAAAATATGGACGTATTTACTATCGACAAAGCCTGTTTTTGCTTGGTTTGGGCTTAAAATTTGTTTAATTTATGTTCGGTAAAAAAACCACTTAATATTTTATGTTCCTATGCTTTTCTATGATTAGGTTCGACCATTTTTATATTGACGTTATAATTATTGTTAATAAAAACATATTATTTGTGATATGACCAGATATAGAGCGAGAGATAATGAGAGGAAATGACCCATGAACGTCTTTGAGTTTGAGATTACCATTCAGAGCAAATCAGGTGAGAGTAGCTGGCCGATTGTTGTCAGGTGTAAGCAACCAGACGGACTAACCATCCATTCAAAAGAAACTCTTGAGCTAAATCAGGAGGACTTGAACCAACTTACTCAACAGCAAGAAAACGAGAGGGAATACGGCACTCATCTTGGCAAAGCATTGTTTCGAGGGGCTGTATACGACACCTTTGTTCGTGCCCTATCCAAGAGTAGTCAGGACTCCCTGTTACGAATTTTGCTGTCGATCGAAGCGGCGGACAATGACCCTATCAAAACCTTACATTGGGAAAGGCTGTGCGCTCCGATTGATGCCGATGGGAGTTGGCATCTTTTAGCCCGCAACCAGCGCGTACCCTTTTCCCTATACATTCCCACCATTATCGATCGCCGCTTTCCCCCCATAGGACGACGTGACTTGCGAGCACTGGTGCTGGTAGCGAGTCCCTCTAATATCGGCAAGTTTCAATTAGCACCTTTTGACGTTGAAGCTGTCTTATCTGGAGTCAAGGAAGCGCTTGGTGAAATTCCTTACGAAATTTTGGCAAATGATGTTGCAGGTGCGATCGGGCCCCCAACGCTACAAGAACTATCTAAGCAACTGACTAACGCCAAGAAGCCATACACATTGCTACACTTTGTCGCCCACGGCAAGCTGCTGGATAATGGAGAAACAGTTCTGTACTGGGCAAAAGCAGATAACCAAGTTCAGCCAGTTACGGGAGAAGAATTACTTTCAGAGCTCAAGAACATCGGTAATTATCAGAGGAGCTTACCTCACTTTACCTTCCTGTGCACTTGCGAAAGTGCCGACCCCAGAGCCGAAGTAGGATTAGGTGGATTAGGGCAAAGATTAGTCAGAAACTTGGGGATGCCTGCGGTAGTAGCGATGACACGCAAGGTGAGCGTAGAAACAGGCTTGGCTTTAGGACAGAACTTTTATCGACGACTCAGAGAGTCAGGAGAGGTAGATACGGCGCTACAAGAGGCAACAGCCGGATTGTCCAAGCGCCACGATATTGCTGTCCCGGCTTTGTTTAGTCGCTTGGGTGGGCGTCCCTTGTTTAGCGATCGCCTTGACGATCGCGAGCTAACAGACGAGGAAATCGAGTATGGTATTGAAAAGCTACAACAGCTCCTCAAAGAACGCGCCCCTAATGCTTCGGTACTCAAGCAGAGATTTGAAACCCAGGTAAAGACGCTGAAAGATACACGCGGAGCCGAGTCACGCACCGCCCGCGAACAGCGCCAGCAGGCAATAGTAGAACTCAACAACCTCTGCGAGCAACTGCTCGACCTGAGTTTCGATGCTCTGGCAGCCTTGGGTAAGCAACCACCAGAATACAAGGCTGAGTGCCCGTTCCCAGGTCTGTCTTCCTTCGCGGATAAAAAATACCACAAGTTCTTTTTTGGGCGCGATGAGCTGATTAAAGACTTACAAAAGGAACTGGCGAAGGACAATTTCTTAGCCGTAATTGGCACTTCGGGTAGTGGTAAGTCATCGGTAGTGCTAGCAGGACTGATTCCTAAGCTTAAAGAGGAGGAGATCAGCCTCCTGTGGGCTTACATGACGCCTGGAAAAGAGCCTCTGAAGCAGCTAGAAAGACGATTAGAAAGATTATCGAAGCTATTAGAGCAACATTCAATATTAGTAGTAGACCAATTTGAGGAACTTTTTACCCTCTGTGACGATAAAGACAATCGGCAAGCCTTCATTAAAAAGTTATTAAATGTTGCCGAACAACGGAAAGTTGTAATCACGATGCGGGCAGATTTTTTGGGAGAGTGTACCTTCTACCCCGAACTGAGAAAGCGGATTGAAACTCGACAAAAATTGGTTGGGCCGATGGAACCTGCGGAACTGATTACAGCCATGAAGATGCAGGCAGATAGTGCAGGACTGCGCTTTGAATCTGGCTTGAGCCACTCGATTCTCAATGACGTGCAAGGGGAGCCTGGGGCAATGCCGCTGCTGCAATATGCGTTGCAGGAACTGTGGAAGCGACGGCGGGGACGCTGGCTGTGCGATGAGGAGTATCAAGCGATCGGTAGAGTCCAAAAGGCGATCGCTAAGACTGCCGATGATTTCTACAATAGCTTGTCAGTTGCTGAGCAAGAGCAAATTCGGAATATTTTCTTGCGCTTAACTCGCTTGGATGCGAGTGCTGTAGTAGGGGAGAAGCGACGGGACACGCGCCGCAGGGTGGAGTTAGAGGATTTGGTGCCAACAGGCGATGATCTAGCAGCAACAAGGAAGTTGGTGCAGCAGTTGGCTGGTGAAGGGGTGCGGCTGGTAGTTACCAGTCGCAACGAAGCTACGGGGAAGGAAGAGGTGGAAGTTGCCCATGAAGCTTTAATCCGCTACTGGCCGACGTTACAAAATTGGTTGAATCAGAACCGCAATGACTTGCTATTGCGAGAAACCATCAATCAGGCGGCCGAAGATTGGCATCAGCATCGGGAGCAACCAGACAAAGACATTTATCTTATCCATCAGGGGGGACGATTAGAAGATGCAGAGGTGTTGTGGAAGCACCCCAAATTTGTGCATCTTAACCAAGAAGAGGCGGAATATGTTTTGGCTTGTGTGCAGTTGCGCCAGCGACGACGCCAGCTTGAGGAACAACGCAGAAAGCGTCAGCTTATGGCGGCTGTGAGCGCCGCTTTTGTCTTGGGTGGATTTGCCATCGTTGCTGGAATTAAGTGGAGGGAATCAGAAATCGAGCAAATTCAGGCTTTTCTAGAATCCGCTGAAGCCCGCTTGGCTTCTAATCAGACACTGGATGCACGGATAGGAAGTTTACGGGCAGCGAAAGCACTCAAGCAGTCGTTCTGGCAAGCACTTTGGCCAGACGCTGGGTTAAAGGAGCAAGTGCTAGGCAAGCTGTCCCAGACAATTTATGCAGGACATGAAATTAACCGTTTAGAAAGCAATCAAAGGGAAGTTTATAATATAGCTTTCAGCCCGGATGGCAAGACTTTGGCTACCAGTGGATCTGAAAGCCTATTTCGCCCGGTGCCAACTATCGTCCTGTGGGACACAAAAGGCAAGCAGTTGGCCGATTTCAAAACGAATCAAGGTCAGGTCAATAGCATAGCGTTCAGCCCGGATGGCAAGCTTTTAGTCACTGCTGGAAAAGAAGGCATCGCCCGCCTGTGGGATGCAAAAGGCAAGCCGTTGGCTGTTCTCGAAGGGCATCAAGGCGAAGTCAAGAGCGCCATGTTCAGCGAGGATGGCAAGCTCATAGTCACTGCTGGAGGCGACGGCACCGCCCGCCTGTGGGATACAAAAGGCAAGCAGTTGGCTGTTCTCGAAGGGCATCAAGGTGAGGTCAAGAGCGCCATGTTCAGCCGGGATGGCAAGCTTTTAGTCACGGCTGGAAAAGACAACACCGCCCGTCTGTGGGACAGGTCTGGCAAGCAGTTGGGCATTCTCAAAGAGCATCAAGGTGGGGTTAATAGCGTGGCTTTCAGTCCGGATGGCAAGCTTTTCGTCGCTGCTGAAGAAGACGGCAATGCCCGTGTGTGGGACACTTCCAGTAAGCGATCGACTGTCCGCAAAAAGCATCAAGGTGAGGTCTATAGCGTGGCGTTCAGTCCCGATGGCAAGCTTTTCGTCAGTGGTGGCCAAGACAACACCGCCCACCTGTGGGACACCGCCCGCCTGTGGGACACTAAAGGCAAGCTGTTTGTCACTCTCAAAGGGCATCAAGGTGATATCTATAACGTGGCGTTCAGCCGGAACGGCAAGCTCATAGTCACTGTAGGAAAAGACGACAGCGTCCGCCTGTGGGACACTAAAGGCAAGCCGTTGTTCGTCCTCAAAATGAATCAAGGTGAGGACAAGAGCGCCATGTTCAGCCCGGATGGCAAACTTTTAGTCACTGCTGGAAAAGACGACAGCGTCCGTCTGTGGGACACTACTGGTAAACAGTTTATCCTCCTTCACGGACAAAGTAAGGTCTATGAAGCGCAGTTCAGACCAAATGGCAATGACATAATCACTGTAGAAGAAGATGGTAATGTCCGTGTCTGGGACAAGTCTGGCAAGCAGTTGAAGGCTCTCAACGGGCAGCAAGGGATGATCGATGATGCAGAGTTCAGTCCAAATGGCAATATCCTAGTTACTAGAGGAAAAGACGGCACTGCCCGTCTATGGGACATATCTGGCAAGCAGTTGGCTGTCCTCAACGGGCATCAAGGTAGGGTCAATGGTGCAAAATTCAGCCCAGATGGGAAGCTTATTGTCACTGCTGGAGATGATACCACTGTCCGTTTGTGGGACACTAAGGGCAACCAGTTGGCTCTTCTCCAAGGGCATCAAGGTAGGGTCAATCGTGCAAAATTCAGCCCAGATGGGAAGCTTATTGTCACTGCTGGAGATGATGGCACTGCCCGTTTGTGGGACACTAAGGGCAACCAGTTGGCTCTTCTCCAAGGGCATCAAGGTAGGGTCTTTGATGTAGAGATCAGCCCCAATGGGAAGCTTATAGTTACTGCTGGAGAAGATGGCACTGCCCGTCTGTGGGACACCACAGGCAAGCAGTTGTATTTCTTCCAAGGGCATAGAGGTACGGTCTTTGCTGCGGAATTTAGTCCAGATGGCAAGTACATAATTACCGCTGGAGAAGACGGCACTGCCCGTTTGTGGAACACTAAGGGCAACCAGTTGTATGTCTTCAAAGGGCATCAAGGTAAGATCTGGAGTTTAGAGTTTAGTGCCAATAGTAAGTTCTTAGTTACGGGTGGAGAAGACGGTACTACCCGTCTGTGGGACACTAAGGGCAACCAGTTGGCTCTTCTCAAAGGGCATCAAGGCGCAGTTGGGAATGCTGCTTTCAGTAAAGATGGTAAGTTTATACTCACTCATGGACAAGACGGCACAGCCCGCTTGTGGAAGATTGGCGACATGGATGAACTCCTAGCAATGAACTGCGATTGGGTGCGCGACTATCTAAAGAACCCCAGTGTCGAGCTCAGTGAGAGCGATCGCCATCTTTGTGATGGTATCAGCACTGCTAGTAGTTCACCAAAAAAGTAGTGAGCGTCAGACCGAAACGAGGACACAAGTCTTCTGTTGCGATCGCCCCCTAACAACATCAAGACTTACGCAGGCACGCTATATTATATAGCGTGCTAAAACTTCTGAAGGCTCGGAAAAATAAGTGAGCGAACGTCATAAAAATCAAAATTTAACTGTTCAAAAAAATACCGACTTTCCTGTTAAAGGATTAGACTATATATAATAGTAGTAGACTTTTTAAGTTCTTGTTTGGGGTAGTCTGAGAGTAATTTGTTCTTTAAGTAGTCTACTTTTTTTTCCATCAAACGCGCTATTTTTAATAAAACTCTACCCTAAACTTGCACAGACACTATGATTTATTTGAATCATGGCTTGGCGACTTTGAAAAGCTTCTCTACCTGTTAAGTGCTTGAGTTCGCTATGTAACTTTTTTATTTCAGAATCCATGGCGGATTTTTTTTACATCGGTTGTGTCACCTTAATTTAAGCCAGGTGAATGCGATTTCCTTCGTTACAAATATATGCGTTTTGCGTCGCAATCAGGAAGTCGATATATTCAATAGCAGTGGATTCCTCCCCACATTTTACCGCCTATTTAGGTAAAATGAATAATTTCTGTTAAGATTGAACATGATTAGGTTTTTATTAGCAAAAAATAGTCAATGTACTTCAGGATTTATGTTCCTAGGCCCTTACATGATTAGGTTCGACCAGTTTAATATGTAGGTTATAATTAGTGTTAATAACGAGAGATTATTTGGGATCTGACTATATAGAGATCGAGAAATAATGAGAGGACATGACCTATGAACGTCTTTGAGTTCGAGATTACCATTCAGAGCAAATCAGGCGATAGTAGCTGGCCGATTGTTGTCAGGTGTAAGCAACCAGACGGACTAACCATCCATTCAAAAGAAACCCTCCAGCTAAATCAGGAGGACTTGAACAAACTCACTCAACAGCAAGAAAACGAGAGGGAATACGGCACTCATCTTGGCAAAGCATTGTTTCGAGGGGCTGTATACGACACCTTTGTTCGTGCCCTATCCAAGAGTAGTCAGGACTCCCTGTTACGAATTTTGCTGTCGATCGAAGCGGCGGACAATGACCCTATCAAAACCTTACATTGGGAAAGGCTGTGCGCTCCGATTGATGCCGATGGGAGTTGGCATCTTTTAGCCCGCAACCAGCGCGTACCCTTTTCCCTATACATTCCCACCATTATCGATCGCCGCTTTCCCCCCATAGGACGACGTGACTTGCGAGCACTGGTGCTGGTAGCGAGTCCCTCTAATATCGGCAAGTTTCAATTAGCACCTTTTGACGTTGAAGCTGTCTTATCTGGAGTCAAGGAAGCGCTTGGTGAAATTCCTTACGAAATTTTGGCAAATGATGTTGCAGGTGCGATCGGGCCCCCAACGCTACAAGAACTATCTAAGCAACTGACTAACGCCAAGAAGCCATACACATTGCTACACTTTGTCGCCCACGGCAAGCTGCTGGATAATGGAGAAACAGTTCTGTACTGGGCAAAAGCAGATAACCAAGTTCAGCCAGTTACGGGAGAAGAATTACTTTCAGAGCTCAAGAACATCGGTAATTATCAGAGGAGCTTACCTCACTTTACCTTCCTGTGCACTTGCGAAAGTGCCGACCCCAGAGCCGAAGTAGGATTAGGTGGATTAGGGCAAAGATTAGTCAGAAACTTGGGGATGCCTGCGGTAGTAGCGATGACACGCAAGGTGAGCGTAGAAACAGGCTTGGCTTTAGGACAGAACTTTTATCGACGACTCAGAGAGTCAGGAGAGGTAGATACGGCGCTACAAGAGGCAACAGCCGGATTGTCCAAGCGCCACGATATTGCTGTCCCGGCTTTGTTTAGTCGCTTGGGTGGGCGTCCCTTGTTTAGCGATCGCCTTGACGATCGCGAGCTAACAGACGAGGAAATCGAGTATGGTATTGAAAAGCTGAGCAAACTCCTGGCAGAACGCGCCCCTAATGCTTCGGTACTCAAGCAGAGGTTTAAAACGCAGGTAGAGACGCTGAAAGATACCCGGGGAGCCGAGTCACGCACAGCGCGCGAACAGCGCCAGCAGGCAATAGTAGAGATCGATCACCTGTGCGATCAAGTCCTGGAAATCAGCTTTGATGCTCTCTCCGCTTTGGGCAAACAACCACCAGAATACAAGGCGGAGTGTCCTTTTCCCGGTCTATCTTCCTTTGCAGAAGAACAATACCACAAGTTCTTCTTTGGGCGCGATGAGCTGATTAGAGATTTACAAAAGGAATTGGCGAAGGATAATTTCTTAGCGGTTAAGCTGTTCAGCATCTAAAACGCATATTGTATGGTATAATATGATAATTTTCCGATCAAGTCAATGCCTACTAAAAACTTCCTCAGTTCAGAAACAAAGGAAACTCTGCAACAAGCATTAAAAGACCATGAGCATCCAGATATTCGACAAAGAGCGTTAATATTTTTATTACTAAATAACGGAAATACACAAGCTCAAACTGCTGAACTAATTGGATGTTCTCTCAGAAAAGTTGCCTATTGGAGCGTTCATGGTGATCCTGAAAATTTAGACAGTTTTAAAGATAACAGGATGAAGGGTAATTACCGAAAAGCTACAGAGAAATACATTAATTTACTTTTAGAAATAGTTGAAGTAGACCCTGAAAAATATGGTTATGAGTTCGGAAGATGGACAACCGCTAGACTTGCAATATATCTAGGAGAGCAGACGGGAATTGAACTGAGTAGTACCCAAGTAAGGAGAATTTTAAAATCAAAAAAGTATGTTTACCTTTGGGCTAAATACAGCTTGAAGGATAAGCAAGATGCCGTAGAAAGGGGTTTATTTAAAGATAAATTAGCTGAGTCTTTAAAAAGAGAAAAAGAATCTCCAAACCTATTGCAAGTATGGTTTTGGGACGAAAGTGGATTTAGTTTAAGAGTAATTAGAAGAAAAAACTGGTGTAAAAAGGGGACTCGAAGTAATAAAAGAGGAGACCGACGAAAAGGTCGTATTAATGTTATGGGTGGAGTGAGATACTCAGACAAAAAAAGATGGGTAGATTTTATTCCATCTGGTAATTCTGCTAATTTTTATGCTGTGCTGAAAACTTTTTATGAAGATTTAAAATCCGAGTGGATATTGCAAGGAAATTTAGCAGAAGACTTTAAAGATAAGGGCTGTAAGTTTGTGATAATTTTGGACAACGCTAGTTTTCATAAAAAAGCAGAGACTTTGCAGAAAATAGCGTCAGAGATGCCGAATCTAATCATAGAGTTTTTGCCCAAGTATAGCCCTGACTATAACCTAGTTGAATTAGTATGGCATTCCGCCAAGGAATATGTTGCTAATAGATTATTTGAATCCATTGAAAAACTAGAAGCACTGTTACATAAACTTTTAAATGAAGGAGAATTAATTATGAAATGGAACCGAAACATCAAAAACAAAGGTAACGCGAGTTAATGCAGTTTAGATGTCGAACAGCTTATCTCTACTGTCTGACGCATTGATTCGTCTGCAATCCCTTTTGGGTCAATGGTTTGCAGTAAATCGGAGGATGACTTGTCTTTTGAAATAATCTTTGGCGTCATGTGTCCTATTTTATAACACTTTATGTACCTTGCTTACTTTTTTTCCTCTGCTACCCCTACTTATTGAGCCGATACTCACCCTTTTACCCTAAAAATTTTTGAGCTTCGGTTTATGGAAAATCATCTCGATTTAATACTGGGCTTACCTGAAGTGACCGTTAGAGAATTTACAATGCTAGAAGATGGAATTTGCCTAAAGATTAAATTGACCAACTTAGGAACACACTGTCCTTCATGTCAAAATTTTACCACCGAAATCAATCAAAATCGTCCCATCCTAGTACGAGACCTTCCTTGTTTTGATAAAGTTACTTATTTACAGGTTCCCCGGCGGCAATTTTATTGTCGTCATTGTCAAAAGTATTTCACCGAAAAACTGCCTTGGATAGAGTGGAAGCGGCGACATACTTTGCGATATGAAAAAAAGGTTTTTGAGCGCGTAAAGTCATCAAATATAGCTACAGTTGCATTAGTTGAGGGGCTATCTTATGATGAAATTCAAGGAATATTTAATCACTGGGCTTCCAATATAGCCGAGCAGCAGTGGCTCGGAGTTAGTCGGATAAGTCTTGATGAAATTGCTATGCGTAAAGGGCATAAAAATTATAAAGCGGTGCTCTGCGATTTAGATAAAAAGAAGCTTATAGAAGTCATTGATGGACGAACCCAAGATTGTTTGATATCAAAGCTTTCAGAAGTTCCGCTTCAAGTCAGAAAAGCGGTAACAGAAGTTAGTGTTGATATGTGGCATGGCTTTCCAAAAGTTATTGAAGAAATTTTCCCCAATGCTCAAATTGTGACGAACCGATTTCATGTGATGAAACCTCTCATTGAAGAGTTGAAAAAAATTGCTAAATCTTCTGGGGTTAAAGAACAGAAAAAACTGTCTCTGGTTTTGAAAAACAGAATTGATATGAATCATGAAGAACGCACTGAATTAGAAAATTTATTATCCTCATCTACATCTAAGCGATTCAAAGCTGCTTACGAATATAAAGAAAAATTTCGCGAAATTTATGAAACCAGTAAAACGGTTTTAGAAGGCAAAAAACGCTTTGAAGAATGGTTGCAAAAAGCCCCAAAAATTTATGGCAAAGTTATTCAAACTATTTCAGACCATTTGCCAACCATCTGTAATTACTTTATCAGTCATTCTACCAGTGGAACTATGGAAGGAATCAACAATAAAATAAAGCTCATCAAACGGCAAGGCTATGGGTTTACAAATTTTGAAAACTTTCGGTTACGTCTTTTGTCAGCTTTTTCATCGGACTCTTTATAACTTACAGATTTAACCACTCAAAAACATTAAACATTTTAGCAATTGATTAGATAAAGTTATCAGCACAAGTTCTGAAGAGCCAAAAATGTTGTCTTTTAATCAGTGCCAACGAATTTTATCAAATGGCAGAAAAAGATTTGGAAAAATTTACGGGTATCAAAATATCTCACAGTACATTACAAAGATTAGTCAAGAGACAAGAATTTGAATTGCCTAAATCAAAACAAGGAGTCCAAGAAATTACATTGGATGGCGGTAAAGTTAGGCTACGCAACGAAACCAAGGGCGAGGGGTGTTACTGGAAAGACTATAAAGCCGTGTGTTTAGATAATGTTTATTCGGGAGCATTTTTTCAAAATAATCAAGATTTAATTGATTGGACTAATAGCCAAAAATTACTACACCCTATGTATTGCCGCTTGAGATGGTCATGCCGGTATTTGGAACATATTTAAAGAAATTGGAGAGAATGAACAAAGACAAGAAATCTTAGATTGGTATCATCTGAAAGAAAATCTCTACAAGGTAGGGGGTTCAATAAAATGATTAAAATCAGCAGAAACTATGTTGTGGTCAGGCAAAGTTGATCAAGTTATAAATATTTTAAAAGACTTTAAAGGTCAAGCATTTAAAACATTTTGCAATTATTTAGAAACCCATCGGTGTCGAATAGTCAATTACCAATACTACAAAGAAGAATCCATAAGTTCGATAGGTTCGGGAACAGTGGAATCAACAATTAAACGCATTGGATTAAGGGTGAAAATATCGGGAGCGCAATGGAATATTGAGAACGTTTCCTCTATCCTTGCTCTTCGCTGTGCCTATCTCAACGGTCAACTTTCAATTTGATGTATTTGCCAAAGTGAGATGCACCCCAAACTTTTGCCATCTATGGGGATGATTTCTTGGCAGACTGAACCCATAATTTGTTGCAACCATTGCGATAACTTCTGCTCTAAAACTTTCGGGTCTAGCTTTTCAAACACCCGGCGAAATGTATCATCGCGCTTGTATGCCATTGGGTAACTCTAAAAATTCTTCACGCCCATTGTTGCTTGCTGAGTCCATAATTTTCGATGTCTTCCCACCCGTGGGCATCGGCAATCGTAGCTAAAATGGTAATTACAAGAATGTCTTTTAGTAAGTGTTGTTTGGTTCGGTCTACTCTTGGGTCT
>NZ_JAUBTR010000185.1:0-1813 GCF_036705045.1 Microcoleus sp. BR0-C5 | reverse complement strand
TCATTGTGGATGGAAAGGTGATGCCGACTTAAACGGCAGTAAGAATATTGCTGCTATTGGGGCTTTCGTAAATAAGCTCGAAGGTTCGAGATTGTTTTGCAATGTGCAAGATCATTTCAGGGCTATTGAAAGCCCACACTGTACCTGTACTCAGGTCACTGCTGGGTAATTTACAAGTGATATCACGTCCGACAGATTCATCTGTCATTCTTCGCTGTGCGAACCAATGAGATACAAGAATGATGCACATCGGACGTGATATCAAAACCCAAAACAGCCGTTCCCTTAAGGTTGCGGGGTTGATTCCTCGGCTTCGGGCACCTCGGCTTCTTGCAAAATGACCTGACGCTGCTGCGGGTCAGCTTGGTTGCTTTGCTCTTGCATCACAGTTTTAGCAAGACTAGGGTCAAAGTAGCGGTTAAAGTCCGATCGCGACTGATTTACTCGCCCTTGGGTAAGATTGACTTCAGCTTGGATTTCGTGCAATTTTTCTTGCACCGCCCGGTAGTGAGGCCAAAGCTGAAGCACAGCAGAAGTGGCACAGACTGAAAGTACCATGTTGACTGCCAACTTGACGCCTGTTTCGGCCGCGAGGGTTTGGTGAGGGTAGGAACGCTGGCGGCTGCTGCTGCGACGAGGAGTAACCCGAGGGGAGTTTTTTACAGGACGCAGTGGGGTAACGGTGGGTTGAATCGCTTGCATAATTTTTTTTCAAATACCTGAGACTGACGTTTTGGAGTTCAACAGAGCAAATTCTGAGCTTAACGCACACTCGCCGCTGTTAGTCAGGGTGCTGACAGCCAAAATTGTTGAGACAAAGGTGACGCATGAAGACGGAATTTCCCCATAAAAATGCCTGCCCTTGCAGTCTCGTCTTGCTGAACACAAACAATCTACTGCACTGGGGCAGCAATTGTCTGTATCTGTAATGCGAGAGATTTAACTGCTCAGGCAGGCGTTTTGCGGTTCGCAACTGGTGTCTGGAAACTATTTGTACAGTTCAGTTGACAGCCGGAAAGCCAAGATTCCGGGAATCAAAGCAATTACGAGCGCTACGTAGACTTGGGTATCTGTTAAAGACATATTCGCAAAACTCCTTTTCGCGGGGACGAGCTTTCACCAATTTGAGACAAATTGGCGCTTTTGGGAATCATTTGTTACAACTTGCAACAAATCACAGTTTACCAATACTTTCAACCTCTGGCTGCTTGGCTTCTGTCAACACTCTAGCAAAAGAGCCGTTTTAGGTGCATTACAACCCTTACTATGACCCATTTACCTACCTTAGTGTCTCTTGCCTAGTGTTCACTCACAAGCGAAATCTTCTCGCAATATTCTAGAGCCTGGTTATCTTGTAGGATTGACTCTGTACTGACTCATTTTGGTTATTGCCCCCTAAGTAGGGGGCATAGAACTAGATAAGCAACAAAAAAAGCACCCCTAGGTTTGGGATGGCTGGTGACTAATGACTAATGTCCAATAACCTATCCCCCTTAATAAGGGAGCGGTCGCTGCGATCGCCTGATAATTCACCGTCAATCGAAGGGTGTACATGGCTCGATTCAAGTTTTGTTTCGTCCGTGCCAGTGGGTGAACAATCGACTTCCTCCAAAATTTCTAGAATAACCGTCACGTCACGCAAATCAGCCTTCGACTTTTTAATGCGTCCCTTCAGTTGGTTAAGCAGGTTGGCAGGTTCGATTTCAGATAAGTAGTTAAGCAAAATTAATTACATAATTATCTCCAAATTCTTTAAGAATTTTTTCTACAGATGAAACAAGAGATTGCCAGCTAGAGTAGGCATCTATTTCGA
>NZ_JAUBTR010000112.1:0-14250 GCF_036705045.1 Microcoleus sp. BR0-C5 | reverse complement strand
CTTCTTCCTTCTTCCTTCTTCCTTCTTCCTTCTTCCTTCTTCCTTCTTCCTTCTTCCTTCTTCCTTCTTCCTTCTTCTTGACATCCGTTACATAATCCGTTGCCGAACTTCCTTCTATCAATCTAGGAGTGAACTATGAGAATTGCAATTGTTGGGGGCGGAGCGAGCGGTATGGCAGCAGCCTACTGGCTCGATAAACAGGGGCATCACGTCACCGTGTTGGAAAGTCAGCCGATTTTAGGCGGACACATTCGGACGCTGAACAAAAATGTTGTACCCAATCAATCGGAGTGCAATGAAATATTAGAAAATGGCGTGCTGGAATTTCCCACTGTGTTTTACAATTTCATTGCTTTTATGCAGGAGCTAGACGTTGAATTAGAACCCGTGCAGATTGGTTCAGCGCTGTTTTTTAAAGATGGCACCCACTTTTTATCGGCGGTATCTATCCAAAAGAATTTCACCGGAATCCAACGCCTGCTCGAGTATTTGCGACTTGATAGTCTCTACGCTCGTTCGGCGGGATTTATTTTAAAAATGCGGTTTGCTAAACAGCATGATTTCTACGATGTGCCGCTTTCTGAGTCTTTGAAAAGCTCGTGCGTCCGCAATTACTGGCTGAAGTTGCTGACGATGTACAGCTACTCGATACCGTTTGAATTGCTCGACAATTTCCCGGCAGAATTAGCGATGCCTGTTCTACGCGAATATGGCTTGGTCAACTGGGTGAGGATTAAAGGCGGGGTGTATTCTTACATTGAAAAGATTTTGGAGCGATTTAAGGGCGATATACGGCTAAATGTGGAGATTGCCAATATTTTTAGAAGTGCGGATGCTGTAAAAATGGTGCTTTCTGATGGGGAAATCCAGGAATTTGATAAGGTGGTTTTTGCGATGCCACCAGACCAAGTTATGAGGTTATTGTCTGATCCGACGGAGGCGGAAAGGAAGCGGTTTTCGGCGTGGAAAGCCAATTATGCCACCACTGTACTGCATTCGGATACATTGATGTACGATCGCTACGGTATCCGCAAGTTATCTGAATTTGATTTTTTCGAGACGGACAAAGGGTGGGGATATAACGCGAGCTTGAATCAGCTTTGCGGCATCTCATCGCCACGAGAGTACAGTTTAGCATTTCAACTGGAGGAGTTGATCGACCAAAAGCACATTATTCATATTCAGAAACATCACACGCCGCTGTACACTGTTGAGTCATTTCGATATCGAAATGAAGTTATCGAGACTAATGGCGAAAACAACACTTATCATGCGGGAGCTTATTTGGGGGATGGTTTGCACGAAGGAGCCATTACCTCTGCTTTGCGAGTCGCGAAATTAATCGGGTGAGCTCAATTGTGATGCTACAAACTCTCGCAAATATGGGTAAGTTTCTTGCCTATGCAGCACTCTCACAAAAGTAATTATGTCTGCATCAAAAGTTAAAACAATGCGAGAGTCGCAGGCTCGGATCGAGATTGATTGTTGTCGCTGGCTAAGCTGCGACACCACTCCCGGCATTTAAGTAGACATCATGGCTCACAGATGCGGGCATTGTTGATCCGCCTAACTGAGTACCCTCAAAGTTGGCTCCCAGGAATGTGGCCCCGCTCAAGTCGGCTTCGCTCAAGTCTGCATAGCACAGCCTAGCCCAATCGAGGTTTGCCTGCACCAAAGAAACTCCCACCAGATTTGCCCTGGTTAAATCTGCTCCCATCAACTTGACGCCCCGCAACTGAGCCCCGCTGAGATTGGCGGCTAACAAGTTCGATCCTTCCAAGTTTACCCCGTTCAGTTTGGCTCCGCTCAGGTTGACGCCATTGAGATCCGTCCTGCTCAGGTCGATGCCATTGATGTAAGCTTTGCTGAGATAGATGCCTGTTAGTTGAGCGCCAAAAAGCTTTGCACCGCTGAGTTTTGCCCCTCCGCAGTTTGCCCAGTTGAGGTTGGCTCCAGTGAGGTTGGCTCCCCGCAGGTTGATGAATTGCAGGTCGGCTGTACACAAATTTGCGTTCCAGAGGATGGCGCTCCGCAGGTTACTACCGATGAGTTGGGCGCCACTCAACTTTGCCCTGGGGAGTTTTGCTTTGACGAGGAAAGCTCCGCTGAGATTGGCTTTAGTAAGCTCTGCGTCCGCTAGTCTGGCTTGGCCCATTTTGGCAAAACTCAGATTTGCCCTGTAAAGGTTTGCGCCGTTGAGTTCTGCTTTGGTGAGATGCGCCCGACTCAGGTTAGCTCCCGACAGGTTAGCCCTCGAAAGGTTTACGCCAACCAACATAGCTCCACTGAGGTTTGCTCCGCTGAGGTTTGCGTCAGCAAAGTCTCTGTTTCCATTTTCGTACTCTTTGAGCAGCTCGGTTACTTCCATACGGGTCACATTCCTAATAGCAGAAATTTATTTAGAAATAAACACTCTTTATAAATATTTTATCTCAAAGGGAGGGGATGCGATCGCACTTTCAAGAAAGCTGACAATTAACTTTATATTTATACATATACTTTGTGCTTTTTGCATAGTCCCGATTTTTTTGATGTCATAGTCTGAAACCCTTGATTTACTTAGCCTCTGGTGTGCTTCAGCAAGCGTTGCGATCGTACTGAGATCCGTGAAACCGTTATTCTCAGTAGGTAAGCCATCAAACACTGTCCGAAGTGTTAATCAATAGTTAAAATTAATATTCTTGTTGTCCACTGTGGCTCACAGCTTTTTTAAAGGGAGACTACAAATTTGTTGGTTGTGTTTGCGTCAGGTGTCGCGAAGGCTGGCATGGCCATAGCTCCATATTTGATATACTGTCATTTTTCATTAAAATTCAATGTGGAACAACAGTTTAATAAGCGAGAATTTTTCTCGGTTGTCTCGCAGCAGTTAGACGATCGTGCTTTTCAATATTTCTTTGAGTCATCGGGCTGAAAAGTAATTTCAGACATTGTACTTCTGAGGAATTTATCGATATACCTAACGGTAGAGGGTATTCGTTCAAAACCTAGCAGATAATATACTGCAGATGGTACAAAACTAACAGCGAGTAGTATCTGTATAGGATCACCCCCTCTACTGGCTGTTAGGCAAATGTGTCAATCTATGTTATTGTGAGTAAAAATTGAGGAATAATTATGTCAAAAGAAAGAAAAAGCAACAAAGAAGTCAAAAAGCCAAAGAAACAACCTGATGGTGTTGCTAAGCCGAAGGATGACAAAAAAAATTATGGTAGCACCGAGGGCCGCAAGTAAAGATAGCTGCCACTCTCGGAATTGTGATTAATTTTGTTGAATTGTCATTAGTATCGATTTTTAACAGATTTAAATATCCTATTTTGGGATCCCAAAACAGGTTTATTATACCTAGGGTATATGCAGTGCTAAACCCAAAGTATAATGAAATCTGTTTTTAGCCATGAATATGGAACATTCTGTCGCCGATCGAATTTAACACCATTTTTTTAGACTTGGTTGAAAAAAAATATAGTTCGATCGCCCAAATCTATCACAGCGATATCTCAGTCACTGCAATATTACCCCCAAAACACACATCAACATCAGTCCCCGCCGCCCGATCGCGCGATCCATATTCTCCGGCATAATAAAAGTATTCTCCCTCCATCCGGTAAACCACAGGCAGTGGCTGCGTCGAAGGCTGGCAAAACACAATTTCCGGTTCCGCACTTCCCGGCGCTAAATGCGGCAAATTCACATTCCAGAAACACCCCGACTTTGGTTCTCGCTTCAGCAAATCTGCCAACACCCGCGAAGTCCAACGAGTAGCGACATTCCAGTCAATTTCGAGTGGCCTTTTAATCCGGTGGGAAATTGCGATTCCCGGAATACCGTGCATGGCTGCTTCGCGCACAGCCGCCACCGTACCCGAAATATACACGTCAACCCCCAAATTGCCACCCGCGTTAATACCCGAAAGCACCAAATCCGGCTTCGCACAAACGTGATGAAGAGCAATACGCACGCAATCGGCCGGTGTTCCCCCTACAGCATATTCCACGGACGATCGCCGATCGACATGAATCGGACTGTGAGCCGTCACTTGATGCCCGCAGCCGGACAATTGTCCCTGCGGAGCCACCATAATTGTTTTGCCATCTACAGCCTGCAAAAGTGCCTGAATCCCCGGAGCATCGATGCCGTCGTCGTTGGTTAAAATTATCGTCATTGAAAATGTGTCGGTTTTATAGAACCGATTTGAGAGCGCAGAGGCTGGCAACCTTCTGGTAGCTCTAGCCCAAATTGGTTGTTGCTTGGTGGCGATCGTCAGTATGAGCATTGCCACACATTTATATCATGGCATTAATTGAACAGTTGCCCCAGAAATGTGGCGCGCCACATTTTAGCCCAGTCGCACCTTGATATGACAGCTAAAGCGACTTGTTACGCTTGCCCCAGTGCAGCATTCATGACATCAGTGTCGATGCAAACATCTAATCACATCATTTTTTCCTCGGCTCTCCCCGATGCTAGGTGTTAAAAGTAGCAGATGATACTAACTATCTGAGACTGAACGTTGAAACCCTCGATCGTGCTAAATTATTAGCTTGCGTTATCACCATAAGTACGAGAGAGCCGATAATAAGTTAATGTCGATTCCAATGGCGCTTTGACGCAAGGGATGGGAGAATAGATCTGAAATCCTTATCAAAGATAGTATCTAAGTTACAGTCCTCATTTCCCATTCATAAATTAAATACTTATCTACACTGTTACCATTATTACATTTTAACTCAGGAGAGCCACATGAGCGAACCCACTCAACACATGACTGAAGCTGTAACTCAAGGCTACTGTAAATTCCCAGAATCTAGTATGAAGGCAAGTCGGGATGAACTCGATGACCTCAAACTAAAGATTGAAGGGAACTTACCAGAAGACATCCAAGGTCACGTATTTATCGTTGCGCCAGTCGGTTCTGTTAACTCTGGCGGCCTCCCCTATCCAGACGGAGACTCACTGTTAAATGGCGACGGGATGATTTACAGATTTGACTTCGATCGCCAGGGTGAGGTGAGGGTAAAAACTCGCCTTGTTAAGCCACCAGATTACTACGCCGATAAGGCAACACAGCCGGGAACAAAGTATGGTGGATATCAATTTAGCAATTATGGCATCGCTCGGTTTTCTCTCTCGCTTGGCCTCCGTAATCAACTAAATACGGACTTTTTGAAAATGAAATTTGCTCAGGACTCACAGGAGCGTCTGCTAGTGACCTACGATGCAGGTCGTCCTTATGAAATTGATACAGACACCCTGGAAGTGGTAACACCAGTTGGCTCAAATCAAGAGTGGCGTGGACAACTTGATAAGGTAAACTTTCCGATTAATGCAAAAAAGTTTCCCTTCAAAAGTATTCTTAGCACTGCTCATCCTGCCTTTGATGCTTACGAAAGTAAAATGTTTACGGTTAATTATGGGAAATCAGCAAAGACTTTCATAGAAGACATAGCTTGGATCAACAATCTAAATAAATTTTATGAAAAAGCCGAGCCATTTAGGTCAATGAAATCAGTGAGTGAGTTTATATCAGATGTATTTCAGAAAAATGAGTTTCGTTTATTAATTTTATTTCAAAATAAATTAAAAAATTTCGTAAATTTGCTTGAAAATATAATTAAGATAGAAATGGAAGATTTCACTTATCTGATTTGCTGGGATGGTGTCGGTGAACTCAAACGATGGAAGCTGATACTGCCTGATGGTTCACCAGTCAAGATTGAACAAACCATTCATCAAATAGGAGTAACTAAAGATTATGTAGTCTTGATGGATACGGCTTTTACAGCTGGACTGTCACAAGTGACAAACAGTTACTTTACAGAGAATAAAGAACTAGAAACACTTTTGAGGCACTTACTCGAACGTCCGGCTTGTCCAGATTCTAAGTTCTACATTGTGCGTCGAGCCGACCTGAAAGCCAAACAAACTCCAGCATCGAGCCAGAAAGAAGTTGAAGTTGTTGTGCGACAAGTGGTGATTCCACTCCAAGCTGCTCACTTTCTAGTTGATTATGATAATCCCCAGGGAGAGATTATACTTCACGTAGCACATATTTGTGCAATGCAAGTTTCTGCATGGCTCAGGAAGTATGATGTTTCTGCCTACAAACCCCATCATCCTGTACCATCTTACCTGCATGGTATGGAACACGATGAAATGGATATCAGCCGTATGGGACGTTATGTAATTAACGGAGATACAGGAAAGCTGATTGAGTCAAAAGTTATCTGGGACTTTAGGTGTACTTGGGGTGTAGATCTCTACTCATATCTCGATCGACTGCCTACGGGCTTGCCTCCAGGACAGATGGAAAACATCTACTGGAGTTCTTTTGGACTTTGGCCACAACTAATGACAAAATTCATTTTTGATTTACACAAGGATTATAAGTATCAAGTAATTCCCAGATCAAAAGTTCTCAACCTCGCTAAGAAGGGCATACCACCTTGCTTGTTTCGATTGCATACAAAGTCAATGGTCATCGCCGATCGCTATGAGTTTCCTTGTGGGCATATGATGCTCTCACCACAGTTTGTACCGCGTGGGAATCGCGACAGTTCGACGAACGGTTACATTGTCTGTGCTGTTTGTTTTGAAGACAAAAATGAAATCTGGATTTTCGATGCTAACGATCTAGCAAAGGGACCCCTATGTCGATTACATCACCCCGACCTCAAGTTTGGGTTTACGTTGCATACAGCATGGTTGCGACAGATTTCTAAGCGCCAAGCTAGTTACAAGATTCCAGTGCAACAGGATTACCAGGAGCTAGTCGATCAAAACGAGCCAGAGATTAGGAAGCTGTTTGAGAATGAGGTGTACCCCCATTTTCATTAAGAAACTCACCTGCCAAAAGCGAGACCGCGCTTTTGGCAGTGGGCTTCTTGGTTCATAGACACTCTTTAAAAAGGTCAAACAAGAAAGGAAAGTAAAAATATGATAGTTCTTTCGGGATACGAAATTATAGAAAAAATTTAGGAAGGAGTAAGGACTGTTGTATATAGAGCTAAAAAAGATGGTTACAGACAACCAGTTATCATTAAAATTATTAAATATGATTATCCTAGCCTTGAACAAATCACCAATTTAAGGCAAGAATTTATAATTACTCAAAATTTAGAGTGTGAAGGAATTGTCAAAACTTACAACTTAGAAAATTATCAGAATAGTTTAGCGCTAATATTAGAAGATTTTGGGGGTCTATCCCTTTATCATTTTATGGCAGCTAATAAACTGTCAATAACCGAGTTTCTAAGAGGCGCAATCGCTCTATCCGAAACTTTGATCTATCTCCATCAAGTACCGATCATTCACAAAGACATTAAGCCCTCAAATATCATTATCAATCCAGCGACCGGAAAAGTAAAACTGACTGACTTTAGTATTTCATCGCGATTGGAATTGAAAAACCAAAGCATTAGCAATCCCAACTTGCTAGAAGGGACTCTCGCTTATATGTCACCCGAACAAACGGGAAGGATGAATCGAGCAATTGACTACCGCACCGATTTCTATTCTTTAGGAGTGACTTTCTATGAAATGCTGACCAACCAGTTGCCATTTACTACCACCGATCCGATGGAGTTGGTTTACTGTCATATTGCCAAACAACCCGTCCCACCTAAAGAGGTAGCAGAAATTCCTGAAGCGGTTTCAGATATTGTGATGAAACTGTTAGCAAAAAATGCGGAAGACCGATATCAAAGTGCGGCGGGATTAAAATTTGACCTGGAAACTTGTTTGCAGCAATTGCAGACAACTGGAAAGATTGAAAATTTTCCGATCGGTCAACGCGATCGAGGCAACCAATTACTCATTCCCCAGAAGCTTTATGGTAGAGAAACCGAAGTCCAAATTCTTCTAGATGCCTTTGGACGAGTCAGCCTAGGTGCCACCGAGATGATGTTAGTTTCCGGTTATTCCGGGATTGGTAAAACTTCAATCGTCAATGAAGTTCATAAACCAATTGTAGCAGCTAGGGGATATTTTATTGCGGGTAAGTTTGACCAGTTTAAGCGCAATATTCCCTATGCGGCGTTAATCCAAGCATTTCAAGAATTAGTTCGTCAGCTATTAACCGAAAGTTCCGAAGTGATTGCTATTTGGAAAAAAAATTTATTAAAAGCGCTAGATAATAACGGTCAAGTTATTATTGATGTTATCCCGGAAGTCGAACTAATTATCGGTAAACAGCTTGAAGTTCCTCAACTAGGGTCATCGGAATCACAAAACAGATTTAATCGGGTATTTCAACAATTTATTCGCGTTTTTTGTCAACCCGAACACCCGCTAGTCATATTCCTAGACGATTTACAGTGGGCAGATTCGGCATCTCTAAAGTTAATCCAACTCTTAGTCACTGACCCAGATAACAAATATTTGTTAACGATTGGAGCTTATCGAGATAACGAAGTCAGTCCCGTTCATCCTTTAATTCAGACAATAGAAAAAATTCAAGAAACTGAAACGGTGGTGAATAATATCACCATTCAGGCGCTGGCTTTGGATAGCGTCAACCAATTAATCGCCGACACTCTCGATGCCAGCGTAAATTCAGACAAAATAAAAGTTTTTTCTGAATTACTTTTTAATAAAACCCAAGGCAATCCGTTTTTCTTGACACAGCTACTCAAAACCCTGTACTCGGAAAATCTGCTGGTTTATCAAGTAGATACAGACCGCTGGGAGTGGGATATTCAACAAATTCAGGCGATTGGCATTGCTGATTTCAATATTGTTGAACTGGTTGCTCGCAATATTCGCAAACTCCCTGAAATAACCCAGAAATCATTAAAATTAGCGGCTTGTATCGGCAACCAATTTAACTTAGAAGTTTTATCAATTGTCAATGAAGAATTAAACATAGCGACGGCTGCTCATTTGTGGGAAGCACTGCAAGCAGGTTTGATTCTGCCGCTGTCTGAAAATTACAAAATTCCTCTACTCTTTGCCCAGGAAGAGTTGGCATCTGTAGGAGATATCAAAGTTGAATACAAATTTTTGCACGATCGAGTGCAGCAAGCAGCTTATTCTTTGATTCCAGAGTCAGAGAAAAAAGCCACTCACCTGAAAATTGGTCAACTGTTGCTGAATAATACAACGCCTCAAGAGCGAAAAGATAATATTTTTGCTCTGGTTAACCAACTGAATTTTGGCACAGATTTGCTAACAAATCAGTCAGAAAAAGATGAGTTGGCTGAATTAAACCTGATTGCTGGACAGAAAGCGAAGGCAGCTACTGCATATGAAGCCGCTGTTAATTATTTGAATGTAGGTATAGAACTCCTGAGTCAAGATAGCTGGGAAAGTAGATACGATCTGACATTTAATTTTTATCGGGAAGCGGCGGAAGCCGAATATCTCAATGCCAATTTAGAACGAGCGGAAATTTTGTGCGATCGCGTGTTTCAAAAAGCCAAAACAATCCTCGAACAAGTCAACTTATACGAACTGAAAATTAGAATTTACCTCGCTAAAAATCAAAATAATGATGGATTAGATGCTGGACTGCAAGTTCTAAAGATGCTAGGAGTGACCCTATATGAATCACCCCCGCAAGAACTCAATATTGAGGAGTTAGCAAACCTGCCTGAAATGAGCGAGCCCTACAAGCAGGCGGCTATGCAGCTTTTAGTTCTTATATTCCCCCCTGCTTGCTTTGCAGAAAGCCCGCTATCGCTACCTATTATATATACTATGGTGGAACTTTCTCGTCAGTACGGGAATTCGCCGCAATCTACTTACGCCTATTCTGTTTACGGTATATTCGTATCTTGGCTATTCTCAGATATAAATTTATCCTATCAACTGGGGCAACTGGCTTTGCAGCTATTAGAGAAGTTAGATGCTAGAGAGTTTCGTTCTAAAGTTTTAGTTAATGTTTCCATCGGTATTATCCACCTCAAAAAGCATACTAGGGAAACGATAGAACCCCTTCGTCAAGCAATTAATAGCGGCTTAGAATTTGGAGATATAGAATATGCTTGTCATGCTGCTGATTACTATTGCTCGCATTTATTTTTTAAGGCAGAGCATCTAGACTACGTGCAAGAACAGCAAAAACTATATATTGACTTGGCAGAAAGATTGTCCCAAGAACACCAGTTATATTTACTCAAAATTCTCGGTCAATTAGTAGAAAATTTAAGGGGGATGACAGATAATAAACTGATCTTGATGGGCAGCATATTAAATGAGGAAAAAGCTATCTCTTATTTAAGAGAAGTAAAAAATTTCATTTGCTTGTTCAGGCTTTATTTTGCCAAAACTGTAGTTTGCTATTTGTTTAAGCAGTATGAAGAAGCTATCGAGTTTGCAAGAGAGGGGTTGAAATATTCAGGTTACGTTCAATCAAATATTAGTTTTATTGAACATACTTTTTACTATTGTCTGCTTCTTTTAGCCCAGTATGCTCAGGAAGATTCAGGAGAGGAAGAAAAGAAACAAGAATACCTCAACCAAGTAGAAGAAACTCAGAAAAGCATAAAAAATTGGGCGTTCCATTGCCCAGCCAATTACCAGCATAAGTATGACTTAGTAGAAGCAGAAAAAGCCCGCGTGTTAGGGCAATATTTCTCAGCAATGGAATATTACGACCTGGCGATAGATGGAGCCAAGGAAAATGGATACGTCCAGCACGAAGCCCTCGCCAATGAACTAGCAGCAGAATTTTATTTAACTTTAGGTCGTCAGAAAGTAGCGCGTACCTACATGATAGACGCTTACTATGCTTATATTCGCTGGGGAGCAAAGGCAAAAGTTAAAGATTTAGAAGAGCGCCATGGTGAATTACTCGCACCTATCGTCGGTAGGAAAAAGAGCCTGACGAGTGGAAGAGACGAAATGATTGTTCAGACCAGAACCACTGTCACTTCTACCAGTTCAGGTGCTGCAAACGAGCTGGATTTATCAACAATTATCAAAGCCTCCCAAGCGCTTTCAGGGGAAGTTAATTTAGATAAGTTACTCTCGAATTTGATGCAAGTCTTGCTGGAAAACGCGGGAGCGGAAAAATTTTATTTCATCATACCTGACCCAGCAGGTAAGTGGAAAATTGAAGCTCAATGTACGGGTGAACGATGTCAATTAATATCCAAGTCAGCGACTGAAAGTCAAGAGATTCCTATCTCGCTGGTTAATTATGTACAACGCACGCAAGAAACTCTTGCGATCGATGATGCAACCACTGAAACCAGGTTTGCCTCTGACCCGTATATTATTCAGCAGCGACCTAAATCTATCTTGTGTAGCCCCCTGATTAACCAAGGTAAATTGGTGGGGATATTATACCTAGAAAATAATTTAACAGCGGGGGCTTTTACGCGCGATCGCCTAGAAGTCCTCAACATCATTTCCGCCCAAGCTGCGATCTCCATCGAAAATGCCCGCCTCTATCAAACTTTAGAAGAAAAGGTGCAACAACGCACCGCCCAACTCGCCCAAGCAAACCAGGAAATTAGCAGCCTAAACAACAAACTTAAAGCCGAAAACATCCGCCTCAGTGCTGAGTTAGAAGTCACGAAACGACTGCAACAAATGATCTTGCCCAAACAATCAGAACTAGATCAAATTAAAGGATTAGAAATAGCTGGATATATGCAACCTGCCGATGAAGTTGGCGGCGACTACTACGACGTGCTAACCCAAAATGATAAGGTAAAAATTAGCATCGGCGATGTTACGGGACATGGTTTAGAAAGTGGCGTATTAATGATTATGGCGCAAACCGCCGTCCGCACTCTCCAACAAATGAACGAAACCGATCCGGTGAAGTTTCTTGATGTGTTAAACCGCACCCTTTATGGCAATATCGAGCGCATCGACTCGTCTAGAAACATGACCTTGGCTTTGTTAGATTATCAAGATAGTAACTTTACCCTCAGCGGTCAACATGAAGAAATAATTGTAGTCCGTACTGATGGTAACATCGAACTGATCGATACACTGGAACTCGGTTTTCCCCTGGGATTAGAGGAAGATATTTCGGGTTTTGTTTCCCAAATTCAAGTGCATCTTAATCCAGGGGATGTAGTAGTGCTTTACACAGATGGAATTACCGAATCTATAAATATAAATAAAGTGTATTACGGCATAGAAAGATTGTGCCAAGTGACCAAAGAAAATCGCCACAAAACCGCCGAACAAATTCAACAAGCAGTAATTGATGATCTGCTGCAACATATTGACAAACATAAAGTTTTTGATGACATTACGTTGGTAGTCCTAAAACAGAAATAACGCAAGTTGGTAATTGGTAATTGGTAATTGGTATTTGGTAATTGGTAATTTGTTTGAGCGTCCGACGATCGAAACCGACTTCACGCGCAACAATTTTGGAAATGGTGTGCGGACTCAGGAAGGTGCGATCGGCAAACCGATTCCTCAAACAGTGTATAAATAAACACTTCCTATTTAGTTATATTACGCAATTAGCCATTGTGACAGCCGAGGATACCGAAAGTTGCAATAACGGATATTTAGCCGTGGAAAGCCTCAGCACCAATCATCCTAGCCTTTCTGATACAACCGAGTTTACGAAAACTTTAAGAATCTACCTCGCACTATATTGTTTTGGTAAAAGTAGCAAAAATGTATAGAAAAATACCTGTACATGACAGATGATGTAAACAGACACCAGAAGAAATCAATAAAGTCAATCCCCCCAACGATATAAACAAGGTATTACTCTTATGAAAACCAACTTCGCCCAACCACTAACCGCGTGTATAGCTACCGCTGGTTTAGCAATAGCTTCTTCATTACTAACTGCAACGCAAGCCCAAGCATTCAGTTTATCCGTGGCTCCTGAGTACGGTAGTACCAACAGTCTGGGCAACGTCATCGGCACCGGCGCTACTGCAACATTGGACTTCAACTTTGTCCAAAGTGGAGCCGACTTGCTCCTGAATTTAGGCATCACCAATACCACTGGCACTCAGGCTACAGCCGGTGGTGCAACCAACTCTTCTCTCGTTGGGGTGGCATTTGACGTATTGAGCGGCGTTAATGCATCGGTTAAATCGACTGCAGGCAGCAGTTTTACAACGTTTTGGAACAATGTTGATATTAACGGTTTGCACAAAGATTTCGACTATGGCATTAGCACTCCGCGCAAGAGCTTTGATGGTGGCAACTCTAATGAAGGCTTATATAAAAATGAGTCTACTTTGGTTAGCTTTTTGCTAACGGGCAGCAGTCTGAATGCTGCTCAGGCAGAAAGTGCCTTCTTGACGGGATTTCAGAATGGTACGCTTAAGGCAGGGGTTCGCTTCCAACAGGTAGAGGGGTCTAGGGTTAGTAAGAGTGACAAAGTTTTTGCCGGAGTTTCGGCTGATGCTGAGCCAGTACCCGAACCAACCACTATGGCAGGTATGGTGATGGGTTTGGGAAGTTTAGTCGCAGCCCGCCGCAAGCAGGCAAAAAAAGCTCTTGCTTAAATTTTCTCAGGGGTGCAGGCCATCCATCGGCAGAAAAGCTCGTCGCATTTCTAGTGAATTCAGGTTAACTTCTAATATCAACTCATAAGAGCCAGCGCAGCTATATTGCTTCTGGCTCTTATTTTGCGTTCTTCACCTTGAGAAAATTTAGATTTTGTCAAAGTGAAGAACAAAAAATTTGCTATGCCCGAATTTCCGCAAAAATTGACCTAAAACCCCCAAATCCCCAGAAAATATCAACCAACTTGTGGTAAAGTTTTGTGTCGATTGCTATGTCCAGGCAATCTTCTGCAAGTTCAGTTAAACGCGCTCTCAGCAATGTTTTTGCCAATTTTCCCCCTAGCTCAAACAATCCCCGCACCTCCCACCCAACAACAACTGATCATCGACCCAGAAGTCCCCGTACCCGAAAACGAACTGGATTTGCCGCCACAGCCAAGCAGCAGCCCGCTGAAAACAGTGACAATGCCCCAGCAAGTGCGCGTTTTGCCCGGAAAACTCGACAACATCCCGGTTTTCAACAGCAACAGCCCCGAAGTCGTGCAAACCGAAGGCATTTTGCTCTCCACATTTCCACAGGAAGGAAAACAAGTACCTTCTGCACACTTAAACTTTCCCTTCACAGGTCGATTTGACATCTTTGCCCACCACATCGCCAAAGCTAAAAATCGCCAAGAAACTCGCACCTTATTTCAAGGAATAATTGTCCACAATCCTAACTCCGAACCTGTTACTTTAAACCCACATTCCGCAGTTCTGGCTTTGATGACTAAGGATTTTCATACCTTCACTGTAGGAAAAATATCTGTGCCTA
>NZ_JAUBTR010000111.1:0-14422 GCF_036705045.1 Microcoleus sp. BR0-C5 | reverse complement strand
TGGTTTGTAAGGCAATTATCTATGCAGAGCTTGCCTTACAGATTTTTTTTTGCTCACTTTTTCAGTGCCATTGGACTTAAGTCCGCAGGATCGAAAGACTAAATTCCTCACTACAAACTAATCTTAATCGATCTCATTCAATCGGACATCAACTACGGTAGCTGACCTAATTTTTGAGTAAGAATCGCTACAGCCACTTCGTAATCCTTTCCGAGGAGGTAAGCGAAATGATAATAGCTGGCAAGATAGAAGTCGCAACCAAACTTCTGATAGCGATCGCAGATCGCCAGAAATCCATAACGGGCATCGCTGGGATTTGTGAACCAATCACGATGGTAAGAGTCCTGAAGAAACAGGGTGAGTGTCTGTTGGTCAGCACTCGGAATCAATCGAATGGGATGGATGCTGGCATGGTGCGATCGCGGCACTGGCAGCAGCAGGTTATACTCTTCAACTGTGAGAAAATCTGCCAGACTATCTTCGGATATCTCAAAGTAGGATTCCTGCGGTAACTTCAGAAAATGGTGCCACGCCATCCAAAATTCGTGTTTGCTATCAAATCCTGGATCGATATCTAATCGCCACTGTTGATCCTGACATAAATCATCGAGAACATCTTGGGGCAAATCGGTGAGTTTCATAAATCGTTTCCCTGCAATCCTTATAACCGCCTAGTTCGACTATTCTAATAGATATCTAGAGCAGCAAGAGATATTTCAAAAGAGTGATCGCCCGCCAATAAAAGGTGCGCGCTCGCACTCCAGTTATTCCTAATTCTCTAGCTCCTTTAACGGTTCAAACACCAACAGTGAATCGATCGCCCGCAGAGCCTCCAACATTCGCAACTCGTGCGCTCCTCCGACAGTAATATACCGCTTTCCTTTCTGCTGAAGAACCTCAACAAACCACTGGTGCATAGTCATTCGTAAATGTTCGCTTTCTCGCGTTCCATCCTGAACAAACCCGAAATCCGGCTGAGTCAAAATATACAAATCGTAGCGGCGGCTGTCTGCAATTTGCTTGAGTGTCGGGTGTTCCGAACCAAGGTAACGTTTGTGCCAAATACAAGTAGCTAAAGAATCTGTATCGCAGATAACGACTTTGTTAGCGCGAGTAGCAATATCGTCTTCTATAGCAGCTTGTTTTTTGGCAATTTCTACAAATTCATAGCTGTCCCAAATTTCTGGATCGGGGGAATATTGCCTACCTTCCCAGTAACACCTGCCGTATTCGGGAACCCAAACAGTTTGGTAGTGCTGTGCGAGCGATCGTGCCAGGGTAGTTGTGCCGCTCGATTCTACACCCAGCACGCAGACTCGTTTGGCAAAGTAGGCTTTGGCTGGGGGAGTCAGCATTTGCCAGTGTTCGGCTAGGTGTGATCGCAATTGCGTTCCAGAAATCGCGAATTTGAGCCGTTCGCGATCAACTGCACAGTGTTGAGCTCCCATCAGTTTTGCCCAAGGTTCGCCGTAATCTTCTGAAGTAAAAGCGATATCGGGTTTTCGCCCGGAAAGCACCTCAAGAGTCCTCTGAGCCCAAGGTTCGGGGGCTTCCGGCAAATCGTCGAGCACTTCGATAACTTCTGCATCGGGATGCAAAAACCGAATCCATTCGGCTCTAACGCTTCCTGGAACTGCTTGATTTGTTTTGCAGGCGGCGAGAACGATTAAACGGTCAACCTTTTTTTTAGCTTCTCGAATTAAGTAGTCGTGTCCTTTATGGAAGGGGTAAAATTTGCCTACAGTAACACCGAGTATCATAAAGATTGCTGCTGTTTTAACTTTTGTTCCGAGTAAATCCGCTGAAAATTTTGCAGTCCGTAAATTGCCATTAACCAAAATATCGCGTACAAAATACTCGTCAGATATAGCCCGCGCGAGGCATACAAGGGAACGTAAATCGTGTCGGCAACAATCCACAAATACCAGCTTTCGAGATAGCGTTCCATCAGGTACAACTGGGCGATCGCGCTTAAGATGGTGGTTAGGGCGTCCCAAAAGGGTGCTGCACCGCCCAAAGATACTAATACTGTTCGCAAGCCAAATACACCAACTGTAACGAAGACTGCGGTGAGGATGAGCCAGCGTTGGTCCATGCGAGATACAGGTTTTTCTGTGCTGTTTTCGCCCCCGCGCAGCCAAATATAAATTGCTTGCAAGCTCGTGATTAAATAGAAGAATTGAATCGCAACTTCGCCGTAAAGTTTAACTTTATAAAACACCGCAGCGTAGGCGATAACTCCGATTAAGCCGATCCACCAGCCGAGGGGATTGTTTTTAGCAAGCAGCCAAACGCTCCAAGCAGAAGCGATCGCGGCTATCGCTTCGATTAAGTCGAGTTGGATAGGGACAAACCACTGCACTGAAAGCAGGAGCACGAAGATGCTTGCTGCGAAGCCGATTAAGTTTGGCAGGTTAGCTTTTTTCATGGCAATCCCTATCTCGGCTGGCTATACTGACTGCGAAATCAAATCCGAATCCTTTTTGTCCTTTGAACGATCGACACTAAAATCTTCATAGTACGATCGCTCAGTATTCACATCCCACAAATCGTGCTTTTCGCCGAGAATATTTCTCACCGCCAGAATTCCCGTCAGCATAGAATGGTCTTGGTTATTGTATCGGTGCATACCGTTGCGCCCGATCGTCTGCAAATTCTCAATTCCCTTCAAAAAACCTTCAAGTACCTGCAAGTGTCCTCGATATTCCCCATCATAAACTGGATAAGCTTTAAGTTGCCGTATGACCACTCCATCTTCCACATCAGCAGTGGTTGCTAACCCCAAACCCACCAACTCGCGAGTTGCTAATTCGATAAGTTCCGCGTCCGACATTTCCCAAATATCGTCGCCTACGCTACAGAAATATTCCATTCCTAAACAACTTTTGCTGGCGTCTGGAACTAAAGCGGCGCTCCAATTCTTAAAGTTTTGAATTCGTCCAACTTTGACTTCTGGGGAGTGAATGTAAATCCAGTTGTCAGGAAACAAATCCTTGCGATCGACAATCAGCGCTACAATCAAAAAATCTCGATATTTGAGCGATCGCGCGGCGTGCAATACCTCTTCGGGCGGCTGCGGTTTCATCCTTGCTACCAGCGCCGATATCGGCATACTCGTAATGAAATTATCAGCAGAATATTGAACTAATTCTCCGTTTTGCTCCGCAGTAATACTTTTAATCTTATTACCTTCACGCTCAAACCTAATCACTTTAGTATCGAGATAAACTTTGCCGTCTTTATTCTCCACAGCTTCCGCGAACTTTTCCCACATCATCCCCGGCCCCAAAGCTGGATAATCAAACTCTTTGATTAATGTTTTAGTGTCGTTGCTACCAAACAAAGCATTAATAATTGCTGTAGTCAGCGACAATCCTTTAATCCGCTGCGCCGCCCAATCTGCTTGGATTTCCGAACAAGGAATGCCCCAAACTTTTTCAGTGTAAGTCTTAAAAAATGTTTTATACAAGCGTTCCCCAAAACGATTGATCACCCATTGTTCAAAAGTTTTTTCTTCCGTAAGTGGCCAAATTCTCACTTTCAGATAACTCAAAATAATGAGCGTACTCTCAATTATGCCCAAATTAAAGAGAGTATTGAAGGCACTGATCGGATAGTTAAAAAATTTACCTCTATAAAAAATTCGCGACAATCGTGGCACTTTAATAAACTCATTTCCCAGCACCTCTTGCCACAACTGCTGCACGGCTTCAACTTTAGTATAAAAGCGGTGGCCGCCAATGTCGAAACGATAGCCTTTGTAGGTTTCTGTGCGAGCTATTCCCCCAACTTTATCACCTTTTTCTAGTACAACAGGGATGATGCCTTGCTTGACTAGCTCGTAGCCAGCAGTCAAGCCCGCAGGGCCTGCACCGACGATCGCCACAGGATAATGTTTCACTCAGCCTACCTCCAGCTTTTTTCTCGAACCATACAATTATTTATAACTTGTTAAAGGGATAGATGCACCCGTGAATACCCTGAGAAACGATCGATTTACGTGATATTGAAGGACAATTGGTCTTGATTTATTGAGCGGATACCGGCAAACTAACTTTGCCAGTCACAGGCTTTTTTTGGTATAAGTAGCGACCAGTGCCGATCGCGAATGCCAGTCCGCTGTAAAAGTAGAAAAGCCAGTGCCACGGAATAGTTTTCAGGGCAAATAGGATACCGTGTTTACGGTAAAAAAATCGGTAAAGTGGTGCATTAATTGCTACCAGCGGTATTGCCAGCAAACCAGCCAGTAGCAGAAAGCTCAGCGACCAGCACGTCCCCAAAATTGCCAGCAGCACTGCATAAGTTAAAATCACGCTGATGCGGTTTGAAACTTGCAAGTTGAGGTCGTTATTCAATTGGCGATCGCGCCAAATCAGTTCTGTCCAAGGCAGTGCTCGGTAGAAAAAGTCAGCTTTCACCATCCCCATAGGTTTCCACTGCTTTAAATGCTTCACCTGCAATGTTTTGCACAGCCGAATGTTATAACCTGCTTGTTTCAAACGGTAGCCGAACTCAATATCTTCGATCGAAGCTTGGCGGTAACTCTCATTAAAGCCGCCCATTTGCAAAAAAATTTCCCGGCGAATCACTCCGCAAGCCCCCCAAAAAGTCGAAGCTTCTTCGTTACCTGTTTGGTGCACGTAGTGGTGCAGCAAGTTCCTGTACTGCGATAGAAAATCAGGATCTCCAGGAGCATCGTCGTAAGAGCCAATGAAAGCAGCTAAGTAGGGATTATTTTTGAACACCGATATCGCATAGCCCACAGCTTCTGGACAAACAGCGACATCAGCATCCACAAAAAACAGAATATCTCCCTTTGCAGCTTGGGCACCCAAATTCCTTGCCCGCGCTGGGCCCCCGCATTCTGGAATTCTGATCACTTTGGCGCCGAATTCCTTGGCCAGACGCCAAGAACCGTCGCTTTCGCCGTCTGCTACTACAATAATCTCGATCGGCCGGGGCACAGCTTGAGCCAGTTTTGACAAACAGGTGCGGAAGTAAGAGCCCCCGTTGTGGACTGGGATAATAACGGATACAGTGGGATCGGCGGTAGAAATCATTACCTAAATTGTTTAAATTGCAGGGGCTAAAATTTGCTGGAATGTTATTGGTGCTACTTTACGAAGGGTAAAATCAGCTCTACTTTTTTATTTATAACTCGATTTCTGTTTGTCTTCAACTAGATTTTTTTCTGGTATTCTCGATTGGATTTTTCCCATTCTTACCTCTATTTTACGCCATATCTTGCTGAGACTGACCTGATGTAGACAACAGCTTTACAAAATCTTTAAATATATGATTGTTTGTGTAAACTTCAGAAAAAGCCCCAGCAGTATTTGGGTATGGCTGTGTTGCAATGCACCAGACTTTGATTTTACAAATAAGTACATTGTATAAAATAAAACACAGTTTATACGGATGCCCGGAAACTGTCAAGACTTGCGCGGTAAAATTTCTTTTACAGACCTCATCTGCGAGTGACTTCTGCACCAAGTGTCGATCGCGACTGCCGAGTCAATTCACATTTTATAACGTTTGGCAATATATTTTAAATATACGTCTTAAAATTTCCGACGCTGTACGATCGAGCTTTAGTAATTTGCTAACATACCCTTAGCTAGCTCCCTTTGAACCAAAACTTTTACATAAACCCTTTTTTATATTACATGAACACCTCCCAAAACACTTTAAATCAGCCATTAGTTTCAGTCATCATACCAGCTTTCAACGCTGAAAATTTTATTGCTAAAACCTTAGAGTCTGTCTTATCTCAAACTTATCAAAACATAGAACTTTTAGTAGTTGATGACGGCTCTACAGATACAACAGCCGAAATCGTTCAATCTTTTGCTCAAAAAGATAGCCGAGTCAGCTTATTCCACCAATCAAATGCCGGCGTCGCCGTCGCCCGCAACCTAGCAATTGAAAAATCAAAAGGCGAATATATTGCTCCCATTGATGCCGACGATATTTGGTATCCGCAAAACTTAGAAAAACAAGTGAAATGCCTGACTTCCTCATCACCATCTGTCGGAGTTGTCTATTCCTGGTCAGTTGATATAAATGAAAAAGACTTGCTCACAAGTGGATTTTATAACTCCACCATCGAAGGAGAAGTTTACACAGCATTAATTTATAAATATTTTATAGGCAATGCCAGCTCATCTCTAATCCGCCGCGTTTGTTTTGCCAAAGTCGGCGGTTACAACGGCCAACTTAAACTAGAAAACGCTCAAGGCTGCGAAGACTGGGAACTTCACCTCCGCATAGCCGAACATTATCAATTTAAAGTCGTGCCAGAATACTTAGTGGGCTATCGGCAGATTGCCAGCAGTATGTCTAGCAACTATGCAGCAATGGCAAAATCTCACTCTTTAATTATGGCCGATGTCCGGCAGCAACATCCCGAAATTCCCAGCAGCATTTATCGGTGGTCTAGCAGCAATTTTTACATTTACTTAGCTGTCAAAAGCAACCGCAGCGGCAATCACCGCAGTACATTATCTTGGCTGTATCGAGCGTTCAAAGAAGATTTATCAATGGCACTTTTGCGCCATAATTTGTATCTGCTCTTTATAGAAAGTATATTAAAAATAATAGTTCCAGTGCCAACTGAATCAGGCTTAGAGTTAAAACAAGCATCAGAATCGAGTGAAGGGACGACACTGGCGAGGATTGAGGCGCGGACGAAAGCTCACAGAATGTTGCCATCGCAGGTATACGAAAGAATGCGATTCAATAGTTTAGGAAATCGAAAATCTACATAAACCCTAAATTGAAAAACCCGGTTTGTTGAAGAAACCGGGTTTTTGAGGAAGCTAGAGGGCGTTTAATTCTGGCCGGTTGGTCGATCGACAATCAGGAAAAAGGGTTAAATAAAAGAATTTCAATTTTTCCTTCTTGCTTCTTGCTTCTTGCTTCTTGCTTCTTGCTTCTACTTAATCTTTCTAAGCGTGAGAAGCTGTAGCAGTTTGAGCTTGTGGCTGCTTACCATCGGGCGAAATAGATTCCCCTTCAATAAACGATCGCAACATCCAAGCCATTTGTTCGTGCTGTTCCATCAAACCCGTCAAAAAGTCAGCGGTTCCGTCATCCTTAAACTCTTCACCGCACTGTTCGACGTGTTGGCGGAGATTGCGAATAATCAGTTCGTGGTCGTCAACTAAACGCGATACCATTTCCGTAGCCAAAGGCAAATCACCGATATGTTCTTTAATCGAGCCATACTTCAGAAAACCCTCAGCAGTACCAATTGGATAGCCACCTAAAGTTCTCACCCGTTCGGCCATAGCATCGATATTTAGTGTTAACGCCTGATAGTGTTCTTCCCACAACTGGTGGAGCGATCGAAACTGCGGGCCCACTACATCCCAGTGATACTTTTTGGTTTTGATTAACAGCAGATAAGCATCTGCCAAGTCGTGATTCAATAGTTCGATAACGCCTGCACGTTGCTCGTCAGATAGACCTATGTTTAACTTACGCATTGAAAATTGTTCCTTCAAATCTAACTTTACTATTAGAACAAATTTCGCCCGTCACTTACATCAACCCAGAGGACGATCGAAGACGATCGCACTTTAGTAAAATATCTGCATTTCCGGTTAAATTAATCGCAATATAGATACCCTTAGATAGATGCCATGAAACTTATTGTTCTGGAGTGCCTTTGTTTGGCAAACACAGGGATGGGGCAACCGATGAGTCCCCGCTCAATCGGGCTATAAGCTGTTACGCATTTAAATTTAAAATTCGGGACAGGCTAGAAGCCCGTCCCACAAGAGTTTTATGGATTTTTGACACACAGTTTAAATGTAAAACAGCTTACAAAAAGGCTGCACTCTGATTGTTAGTAAAAATCAAGGAATTTATGTCCCAGTTAACCAACATCCCACACACTTAATTGTGTAGGCTGCTTTAAATGACGGCATAGGGGACTTGGAATTAAATATAACCGTTTCTAACCCTTGACCCCATCTGGTAGACCGCCGGGAGAATTTGTGTGCTCGCTTCACCTTCAGGAACACTTGCGCTGCTGTGACCATCACAGCACTAAGCCGAAGGTATCAACGGCAGTGTAGCGTTTTCGGCCCCCATGAAGGCTTTGTCAAATCCGACACTATGATGAACCATCGTTGCAATGGCAACTGTTTAAACCTGGTTTGTGGCCGATGGCGCCTCCAGGACATATAAAAAAAGCAGTCCTCTGTGTTGGCGCGAAGGAGGAGAAAGAGGGCATTGCAGTTTGTCCTATCTGGGGAATACGGGGTAAAGTAGCAGTAGGAAAGATTTATCCATACTTTGACTAACTGTGGTACTTTCATTGTTAGCTGTAAACCATCATGCGGGAAATCTGCCAGAGCGTGGAAACCATATTTGAACTGCTGTTAGACGAACTTAAAAAGTCCACTCGCGCGTCTGAGCAGAACTGCCAAGATGTAGCAGGACGACTCGCAGCAGAAGTCAACAGGATATGCACTGAAAGCCAGCGGATTCAAGCCTCCGGAGATATAGAAGGTTCAGCCCAGAGCCTCGCTCAGCACCGCTTGCAACAATGCCTTCACTATTACAATTTAGGCTCCGGGCCCGGGCGAGTAGAATTGCACAGTACCCTCAGCGCGATCGTCTATCGCTACATCACCCCTCCGCAGGTGCAGTCTAGCTATCAGGCGCGAGTAGAACTGATCAAAGATTTTTTGCAAGGATTTTATCTCGAAGCTTTAAAGGCATTCCGGCGCGAAACCCAACTGCCACCCACCTACAGTCCCCGCACTCGCTTAGAACTAGCAGAGTACATGGCCTTTGTAGAGCGCTTTGGCAAGCGGCGCATTCCTTTACCTCGGAACCGCAGCCAGCAACTAATTATTTTACGGGCCCAAACCTTTTCCCAGCAGCAGCCCAAAGAAACCTCCGTAGATATGGAACAAGCCGCCGACGGCGGGGCTTCAGATTCCGACCAAACTTGGAACGACACCTCGGTACACTCGGTGCGGGAAGCGATGGCCGGACAGGGTTCGGCTGCAATTCGCCCCCAAGGCGACGAGTCAGAATCTCTGCGGCAAACCGTGATTGACGAATTAGTAGCTTATTTGAAAGAGCGCAACCAACAAGACTGCGCCGATTACTTCGTGCTGCGCTTGCAAGACTTGCCGACTAATGAAATAGAGTCGCTTCTGGGCATAACTCCCCGCCAAAGAGACTATTTGCAGCAGCGCTTCAAGTACCATTTGCTCAGGTTCGCCATGTCGCACCGCTGGGAACTTGTTCACCAGTGGCTGGAAGCAGACTTAGATCGCAATTTGGGTTTGCTGCCTTCTCAGTGGCAGGCGTTTGGTGAGCAAATTGGCCCAGAAGGACAGCGTTTGCTAAAGTTGAAACAACAAGGTCTGTCAGAGTCAGCGATCGCGCAAACCCTGGGCAGCACGGTAGCCCAGGTACAGAAGCGGTGGTTTAAATTGCTGGAACTTGCGTGGGAATTGCGAAATCGTTCAGATTCCGGAGAAGGGGCATCTAGTGATGAATAACGAAACGAACAGGGATGCAGAGGCTTTCGATCGCCATTTTTTAGACTGGATATTGCAGGCGCCGATCGCGAATGCCTCTAGCGAAGATGAGGAAAACCTCAATCCATCCCCTCGCTCAGAAGAGTGGGGCGACACAGAAGACAATTCCGGGGTGGAATACTGGGAATGGGACGAACCAGACCCGCTGGACTATCAAGTGGGGGCGCACAGCAATGCACCCGCACAACCGCTGACAATTGGAGAAATACCGACCGTGCAAGACCGTTTTCAGACCTTGTTAAAAGAAAGGCTTAGAGCCGAAATTGAATCTAATCCGCCGCTGTTCCCCTGGGAAACAGAATTCAAAAGCTACGACCACGATTACCCAGACGATGTAGCCCCGCAATGGGTTCCCCCCCTACACCTCTGGACTCCCCAACTACAAAATATCAGGTGGGGCCGCCTGCCAATTCCGATCGCCCAAGGGGTTTTTGCTCAACTGCTAGAACCTTGTCAGGAACTGGTAATGTCGTCGCTGCGGCAAGGCTCGAAGTTAGTTCGCGCTGTAGATAGCTTGTTTCCGGGCCAGTCTCAGGAACTCAACGAATTAGCTGGTTTAGTGCTCCGAGGTTCTTTGCGGGGACTTCTAGATTTAGAAGATTTCCCGAATTACGAAGCCGCGAGTACCGATCAACAAATGGTGCTGTCGCTATTGGCCGCCAAGGAAATCATTGAGTCTCTAACTCTCGATTGTCCTGTGAATCAGCCGCCGGTTTCGCGGGAGTGGCTGACTGCTTTGGGTTCGCTGACTTTGGAGGCTCAATACCTGTCGAACCCCAACAGAGAACAGCCCATGCCGTGTTTAAGAGTTGAGTGCCAATTTCCGGGGGCAGGAAGTTTGGAACTCAAGGGAGGAGATGCCGAAGCAACTGCACATCGTCCGAATTCCGGGCATTTAAGTGTGGAGTTGTTTGACCCACAACCTAACAAGACTTATGCCCTAGAAGTTCGATTCCAAAACTTCGAGACCCGACCTTTGATGTTTGCTATTCGTCCTATTTGGGCCGGACAAGATAGCAACTAGAAAGCTCTAATTAGAGTAAAGAATGTAGGTGTTTACTCTGTGGTTTGACCTCACACAAAAACCAATGCAATTCATCGATTTCTGTCGTCGTGGAAAGCAAAAAAAATTAGATATTAGTTCAAGCCGCCAGATTCATCTGTGAAGTTAATCTGTGGATTAAATCTAAAATCTAATGACAGAGAAATAAGATTTAGATATTAGTTAAAACCCAGATTTATCTGTGGATTCAATCTAAAATCTAAAATCTAAAATCTAAAATAGTTGGATGGGTGCACATGACAACTGATAACCTGCGAAATATACCTGTTTTGGGTAAGCTGTGGGAGCAGATTGAGGCCATGCCTCCGCCGGTGATTGAGGATTCTTTACTGCTGCGAATCCTAGTTCAGTTGTTGGTAATTGTGGGAATTGTAGCTACTGACGTTGCTGCTGAAGAAGCCCTGAACTTGTGGGCTGTGCCTGTTAGTATTGTGGGAGCAACTTGGAGTTGGTATCGCCGCCGCGATCGCAATGTAGCTGCTAAGTTCTGCATAGCTATTGGAATGCTGGTGGCGCTGTTCGCTTTTTTTAACCGCTTGGTGGGAGAATTGAACGATACGCGGTTAGTTTTGGCGCAACTGTTAATCCAACTTCAAGTGCTGCACAGTTTCGATTTGCCTCGCCGCAAGGATTTAGGCTACTCGATGGTAATCGGGCTAATTTTGTTAGGGGTAGCAGCGACTCTCAGCCAAACCTTGACTTTTGGGCCGCTGTTATTGGTGTTTTTGGCTTTAGCGCTGCCGACTTTGGTTTTGGATTATCGATCGCGCTTGGGATTTTTGAAGCCAGAAGCCATTGGCGAAAAAGCACAAGGTAAAGGGAAAAATGAAAGCCTGTCGCTATTTGCTGCTACTTTATCCCCAAAGTATTTTGGTTGGCTGCTGCTGATAACTGTCGGGTTGGGGCTGACTATTTTTGCGTTTTTGCCGCGCCTCCCTGGCTATCAGTTGCGGACTTTTCCGGTGAGTGCTCCCCTTGAATATCAGGGAGAGTTTGACTCGCGCAGCATTCTGAATCCGGGGTATGTCAGAGGGGGAAACCAAAAAGGAACTGGTGGAGGAAGGGGGAGAAACCCAGACAAAGGGCCAGGAGAGGTGGACTCTACTTTTTATTACGGTTTCAACCAGCGCATCAATCAAAATTTGCGGGGGGAAATGAAACCTGAAGTGGTGATGCGGGTGCGATCGCAGGCTGCAGGTTTTTGGCGGGTGTTAGGCTTCGACAAATACACCGGTCAGGGTTGGGAAATTTCTCGCAACGAACAAGCTCAAAAGCTGAATAGACCTCGCTGGTCTTATCAATTTTATCTGAATCCGTTTCCCAATGCGCCTCGGACTCAAGAGGTGATTCAAAGTTATACTATTGTTGCTCCATTGCCGAATTTGATTCCGGCTTTAAACAAGCCGAAGGAGCTTTATTTTCCGAGTCCAGAGGTGGCAATTGATGCCGAGGGGGGTTTGCGAGCGCCTGCGGAATTGGGAGAAGGTGTGACTTATACAGTGATTTCTAATGTGCCTTTTCGCGATCGAGCTCTGTTGGGTAAAACTGGTACTAATTACCCAAAAAACATTCGCAAGTTCTATTTAGATGTGCCGCCGGAAATTGCCGCCAAGGTGCGGGCAAAAACAGAGGAAATATTGCTAGCAAGGACGAGAGTAGCTAAATCAGATAGATCGATCGACTCTCCTTACGAAAAAGCTTTGTATTTGGCTCAATATTTAAAGCAAAATCCGAATTACAAAATAGAAAAAGCTTTGCCTTACTTAGAAGAAGGTGAAGATTTAGTCGAGGGTTTTCTGTTTGGCTACAAAAACACTCAGGGCGGCAAAAAAGTTACAGGGGGATATCCAGACCACTTTTCGACGGTATTGACAATTATGCTGAGGTCGATCGGGATTCCGGCCCGAATGGTGGGGGGTTTCGATACGGGGGAATTTAACCCGTTTACTGGTTACTATGTTGTGAAAAATACCGACGCTTTTTTGATGACGGAGGTATATTTTCCCAATCACGGCTGGTTTGCTTTTAATCCGATTCCCGGTTATCCTCTGATTCCGGCTTCGGTGGAAGACAACCAGACTTTTAGTGCGATCGAATCGTTTTGGAAGTGGATCGCGGGTTGGCTACCGACTCCTCTCAGAAGCGGGCTCGATTCAGTCATAGGTTTTGTAATTGGCTGGATAACTTTGATTGTAGGCTGGTTTCTGGGACAGTTTTCTAGGGGTTGGGTGGGGTTATTTACTGGTTTGATTGCTGCGATCGGCTTTGGCTTTATTGGCTGGTTAATTTGGCAAGTGTGGCGCAAGTGGCGTCACCGCCGCTGGCTGGCGAAGTTGCCGCCAGTGGAGGGGGTTTATCAGGAAATGTTGAAGGATTTGGCGAGTAGGGGATTTGCCAAGCAGAAAGCTCAAACGCCTTTGGAGTATGCTGAGGCAATGCGCGGTAATCATGCAACTGATGAAGCTGAGGTTATTGATGAAGTTTCGCAAGCTTATGTGCGGTGGAAGTATGGCGGGGAATCGGGTAATTTGAGTCAGTTGCGGCAGTTGGTGGAAAATTTGAGGCTATCGCACTTGAAGAAACTCAAAAAGCGCTGGTTTTAGGCGGTAAGGGTAGGAAAAATAGCGTCGCTTGCCTACCCTGTTGAGAAGTTCGACTAGGCATTATTTAATCTTAATAAGTAACCCTCCTATTACTTGTAAATTTCTACCATAAGGTACTCAATTATGTCATATAAACGTCCTAAATTTGATTCCTTTAAACCCACATTCCGCACCCTCAACTGTCACAATCGGAAATTACGGAGATAAAAAAGCAAAGCTTGCATAAAAAGAGACATCTTCCCTCAAAAAAGAGATTCAAGCAGTGATGAATGATCAAAAACGGCATCAAAACCTATTCTCAACAAGCAGCAATAAGCAAGAGAGGCATCTAGGTTGGCATTAGATAAATGAATCAAGATATTAAATACATAATTGATAATTTAGCTTAATAACTCGAAGTGAGCAAACGAGATTTTTGCCATCTTAACAGAGCGCTATTAATCAAAGAGAATAGCGTCTTAGTTAAGGGAATATAATATCAGTAATAGAGCAATTATTAAGTAATAAATTATAGTAATAAAGACAATCTTTTGGTAATAAATTTAGGATAAACTCTCGCTGTTGACTCGAATTAGAAACCCGCATTTCTCGCTCAAATCGAACTAAATGAATAGACGGGAAGCATTGAAATATCCACCTTAATGTCGGGCGGTAAGTTGGTTTACCTAAGTGATTTTTAATCTTTGATTGAGACGCTTTTAAAGCCGATCGTATTTGCCGTTGAGCTAGGGTGTATACCAGCAAACATAAACCCATAATCATCCCTAATGATTCTATTCTCTCTGGACTTTTGAGAAATATACTATCGGCAAAAAACAAAGGGTCTTTCAGAAAACCAAATCCCCTCTCACATGATTGCTGGGCTTTATACTCCCTGAGCATTTCATCGTTACTGAGTAGGCGCGAATCTAAAACATTGGTCGCTATAATAAAACGTCCTGCACTCTTGATTTCGGTATTAACTTTAGTTTCATTTCTGCATACTGTCGCGGCGATTTGATAAATTTTTTATGGTTGATTTTTTGGTTCCTTGGCTGTAACTTCAGTGACTTGATACTGCTCAATTTTGTGATATTTAAATGATTGAGATAATTTTGATAGTGCCGGGAATTGCATCGGGAGCATCCCGGTTTTGTAAATGGTTAAAAGTATGATATGAGCCAAAATTATTCGCCCTGCGCTACATGATAGAA
>NZ_JAUBTR010000110.1:0-14630 GCF_036705045.1 Microcoleus sp. BR0-C5 | reverse complement strand
GTAATCTCTTCAGGCTTGAATTTTTAAATTTTATAACCATCAATTCTATTTAAAGACCTGCGGAATGTGGGGTTTAAGATTGATTGTCGGTAGCGCAAGTTAATCGCTGCGCCTCACACACCCTACAGATTTGTGAAAGTGGTTTTTTTAAAAGACAAGATTGTATGCCTTTGCAAACTATCTTCAAAGGCATCTGCGTTTATCTGCGGTTTCCCCTATCCATCAAAGATTGATGCAATAAGTCTAATAAACAGCCGAGGGTGCTGAGAAAGATAAAAGACGGATAAAAATAAAAGTTCACAAAGGGTTTAGACTTGTTATATAATAGTTGTTTAAGGTTGAAAACCTATATTTTTTATTGCTTGCAATTCGCCATGACCGTTAAACCCCGCCGCTATCACATCACTACTTTCGGATGCCAGATGAATAAAGCCGACTCGGAACGGATGGCCGGCATTCTGGAAAATATGGGCTTTGAGTTCTCGGAAGACCCGAACGAAGCTAGCTTGATTCTCTACAATACTTGCACAATTCGCGATAATGCCGAACAAAGAGTTTATTCTAACCTCGGAAGGCAAGCTCATCGCAAACGCCAAGAACCGGGTTTAACTTTAATTGTAGCTGGATGCGTGGCGCAGCAGGAAGGTGAAGCGCTGCTGCGGAGAGTGCCGGAATTAGACTTAGTAATGGGGCCGCAACACGCTAACCGACTTGAAGATTTGCTGGAACAAGTTTTTGAGGGCAATCAAGTTGTGGCGACAGAAGCTGTTGAAATTATGGAGGATATTACTAAGCCGCGCCGCGACAGCAAGGTGACTGCTTGGGTGAATGTAATTTATGGCTGCAATGAACGCTGCACTTATTGTGTTGTGCCGAATGTTCGCGGGGTTGAACAGTCGCGGATGCCGGAGGCAATTCGGGCGGAAATGGAGGATTTGGGCCGTCAAGGCTACAAGGAAGTAACTTTGTTGGGGCAAAATATTGATGCTTACGGACGCGATTTGCCGGGGACAAAACCGGACGGCAGCAACCAGCATACTTTGACGGATTTGCTTTATTTTGTGCAGGATGTGCCCGGAGTCGATCGCCTCAGATTTGCTACTAGCCACCCGCGCTATTTTACGGAGAGATTGATTAAAGCTTGTGCTGAATTACCGCAGGTTTGCGAACATTTTCACATTCCTTTTCAGTCGGGAGATAATGATATTTTGAAGGCGATGTCGCGGGGTTATACTCAGGAAAAATACCGCCGAATCATTGATACAATTCGCCGTTATATGCCGGATGCTTCGATTACTGCGGATGCGATTGTGGGTTTTCCTGGGGAGACGGAAGCGCAGTTTGAGAAGACTTTGAAGTTGATCGAAGAGGTTGGTTTCGATTTGGTGAATACTGCAGCTTATTCGCCTCGCCCTGGGACGCCGGCGGCTTTGTGGGAAAATCAGTTGAGTGAGGAGGTGAAAGCCGATCGCCTGCAACGAATCAATCATGTGGTGACAACAACGGCGATGGAACGATCGCAGCGCTATTTCGGACGTACTGAAGAGGTTTTGGTGGAAGTCCAGAATCTCAAAGATCCAAGTCAGGTGATGGGGCGCACTCGCGGCAATCGTCTCACATTTTTTAAGGGTGATATTGCTGAATTGGCGGGGAAAATTGTGCGGGTTAAAATTACCGATATTCGCGCTTTTAGTTTGACGGGGGAAATGCTTTAAATAGCACCGGAATGAGATAGGGGACGGCTTACTGGTGAACTCTTCTAAGAAGATGTAATTTTTTTTACCGCAGAGAGCGCAGAGGACACAGAGGAAGAGTGGAAGGGAGGGGATAAGTAGTCTTAAAGCGGTTCGTATGTGTCTTAGCGGCGCTAACTGCGTGTATATTTGTCGAAAAGTCCTAGGAGTAGTGGAAAATGACAATGATGCGGATCGGGCTATTGTTCGGGGGGCGATCGGGCGAACACGAAGTCTCAATTAGTTCGGCGCGGGCGATCGCCCGCGCCCTGGCTGCGGAGGAAAATGCCTCTAAATACGAAGTTCTGCCCTTTTACATCCAAAAAAACGGCCGCTGGCTGTCGGGAACATTACCTCAACAAATCTTAGCCACAGGAAAACCTCTGGAAATAGAGGAACAAACAGGACAAGACGACTCTCCCGCTGGACAGTTTCCTAATTTTAATGCTGTAGATGTTTGGTTCCCTGTTTTGCACGGCCCAAACGGCGAAGACGGTACGGTGCAAGGGTTGCTGAAATTAATGCAAGTTCCTTTTGTCGGTTCGGGGGTTTTAGGTTCGGCGCTGGGAATGGATAAAATTGCCATGAAAATGGCTTTTGCTCAAGCTGGTTTGCCGCAGGTAAAATACATCGCTGTTAACCGTTCCGAAATCTGGTCTAATCCTTGCGTTTTCCCCAAACTCTGTGATAAAATTGAAGCAATTTTGGGCTATCCTTGCTTTGTCAAGCCGGCGAATTTGGGCTCGTCTGTGGGAATTTCTAAAGCTCGATCGCGCGCTGAATTAGAAGCAGCCCTCGACAGCGCCGCCAGCTACGACAGGCGGATAATTGTCGAAGCGGGTGTGGTTGCTAGAGAATTAGAATGTGCAGTTTTAGGTAACGATAATCCCCAAGCTTCAACCGTGGGAGAAATTACTTTTCAAAGCGATTTCTACGACTACGAAACTAAATATACCCAGGGACAAGCCGACTGCTCAATCCCGGCAAAAGTCAGCGGTGCGATCGTCTCGCAAATCCAAGAAATGGCAGTGCAAGCATTTTTGGCTGTAGACGCGGCAGGTTTAGCGCGAGTAGACTTTTTCTACATTGAATCAACCGGAGAAGTTTTGATTAACGAAATCAACACTTTTCCCGGCTTTACAGCTACCAGTATGTATCCGCAAATGTGGGCCGCGGACGGCATTGCTTTCCCTGAATTAGTAGACCGTTTAATTCAATTAGCTCTCGAACGGCATGGTGAAAAAGGCTGAATTGCCAGTTGCAAACCGCTGCCTCGCCAACCGAAAATAAATTATTTTCGCAGGTAATATATCCATACCAGCAGAAACGATATAACATAGTTGTGGCAGGCAGTGCCTGCCAGCAACCCAATTTACCCTGGCAGAGCAACTGAGAAGTTTCAGCAGTCGGGTATAAATAAATGCACTATAAAATGGTTAACAGAGAAGGGCAAATAGCAGCGCCAATCTCACATCTTGCATCTCAAATTTTAACTCGGTTAACTTAGATGAGACGTTTCACTCAACTGCAGCAGTGGTGGACTTACGGACTGGTATTTCCCCTAGCGGTACTCAACTGCTGGTTAGCCCTCCTAGTCTTTGAATATTTTCGCGCCCTGATTACAGTTTTGGTAGTGGCTACAGTGCTGTCTTTTTTGCTAGATTATCCAGTCCGCTTTCTGCACAGATACGGCTTGAAGCGCGATCGAGCAGTTTTGTCGGTATTGTTTTTGACTTTACTGCTATTGGTGGTTTTAGGTCTAACTCTGGCCCCGATTCTGCTAAACCAAATCACTGAACTCGCCACCCGACTGCCGACTTGGATAGTTTCTGGCACAGAACAGATTGAAGCATTCCACAATTGGGCGGAAAATCGCAATCTCCGCATTGATGTCAGCGGTTTGACTACCCAATTGAGCGATCGACTTTCATCTCAATTGCAGTCTCTCACTGGGGAAATTCTCAAATTTGGCTTGGGTGCTGCAGACAGTCTGTTGAATTTCCTCCTCACAATAGTCGTGACATTCTACTTGCTTTTGCACGGCGATCGCGTATGGGAAGGATTGTTTAAATGGTTTCCTTCCAAGCATAGCCTTCAATTGCGAGAGTTGCTGGCGCGCAGCTTCCACAACTACTTCGTCGGGCAAGCAACTTTGGCGGGTTTGATGGGACTGTCTATCACTGTTGCTTTTTTAATTTTGCGAGTTCCCTTCGGACTTCTGTTCGGTTTGGGTGTGGGTGTAATGACTATGATTCCCTTCGGGGCACCTTTCAGTATTTGCATTGTTAGTTTGCTGATCACATTAAACAACTTTTGGCTCGGCGTCACAGTTTTAGCTGTCGCTACAGTAATTGAGCAAATAATTGAAAGCGGGGTTGCTCCTCGGTTATTAGGCGGTTTTATCGGTCTCAATCCTGTGTGGATTTTAGTGGCGCTGCTGGTGGGGGTTAAGGTGGCAGGAGTAGCAGGTTTGTTAGTGGCTGTGCCGATGGCTGGTTTTATTAAGAATACTGTTGATGTTTTGGAAAGTTCGAGGAACAAGTCGAGGGAAATTGATTCGGTTAGTTCCATTGAACCTATGGAGCAATAAAATTCCTCCATAGGTGCAAATTTTAGATTTGATATCAATTCCGGTTGCACCGGAATTATTGTTGACTGTTGACTGTTGACTGTTGAGGGGCGGGTCGAAAAACTGAATGCTTGAGTGTTAACTGTTGACTCGATTTTATTATTCCGATGCAACCAGAAACGATATGAAGAGAGTTTTTGCAGGCTATTTTGACTTAGGTTTAGTTGGTACTTTAGCTTGAGGCTTTAGAGGTTTTTTACTTCCTGCTTTAGGCTGAGGCTTTCCGGTGCTTTAGCTGCTATCCTTTCTGGATGCAGGCGGGGTCAAAAACCCCGTTTCTAGGTTAACGTCGATCGCTCACAACGAAGATTTTGCCTAAAAACCTGGTTTTTTTGAGTGCAGGATTGTTGTTGACTTCGGATATCAATCCTAGGAAAAGTTCGCGGGAAATGCGGAATATGCGAGCTAGCTACCGTAGTTTGTATTATCGCACTCAGACAGCAATTCGCCAGTGCCGACCCAGCTCTATCGCACTCAAAAGCTGGAATCCACAGACAATTTGCCTGCGACTGTCCGGTTTCTACCCCAGCTTGTAGGGTAAACCCCACCAGTCAAGCAGATATCATAAATGCTTGAATTAAAATTAAAGAACCTTTAGTTCTAATTTAATTACAGTAGGTGCTAAAAATGCAAAACCATAATTATAACTCTCGCTCTAACTCCCACCAACTCAATACTATGTCAACCAAACATATGCCTGCTACAACTGTGCGTTCTAGCCGTTTTTATTTGCCGAAAAAACTTGCTTTTTTATCCCTCATTTTGCTCGGCTCCACCGCAACTGTTGGGTGCAATGCCCTAACTTCTCAAGTTCCTGGAAGTTCTAACGCCATTCAAGCTCAACCTTCAACTACAGCGCCAATCTCAGCATTGCCTGCAAATATATTACCCTCTCAAGACTCTAATTTTGTTACTAAAGTTGTGCAGGAAGTCGGCCCGGCAGTGGTGCGGATCAATTCGTCTCGCACGGTGACGAACCAAGTTCCAGATGAGATACCCGAGCAATTCCGCCGCTTCTTCGGTTCAGAATCTCCCATTCAACCGGGAAATCGGGTAGAACGGGGTTCCGGTTCGGGTTTTGTTTTTGGTTCTGATGGCCGCATTTTGACTAACGCTCACGTCGTTAATGGCGCGGATACGGTGACGGTAAAACTGAAGGATGGCCGCGAATTTGTCGGCAAAGTTTTAGGCGTAGATACAGTTACTGATGTGGCTGTTGTTAAAATAGAAGCTAACAATTTGCCTGTGGTGAGTTTGGGCAAATCTGAAGAGTTACAGCCGGGAGAATGGGCGATCGCGATCGGCAATCCCCTCGGTTTGGACAATACTGTGACTGTGGGCATTATTAGCGCTACAGGCCGTTCTAGCGCCGATGTCGGCGTTCCCGACAAGCGCGTCAGCTTTATTCAAACCGACGCTGCGATCAATCCCGGCAATTCTGGTGGGCCGCTGCTGAACCAGCGCGGTCAAGTTATCGGCATGAATACGGCGATTATTCAAGGCGCTCAAGGATTGGGTTTTGCTATTCCGATCGATCGAGCACAACAAATTGCCAACCAATTAGTAACAGCAGGAAAAGCCGAACATCCTTATCTCGGCGTTCGGATGTTGAGCATTACTCCCGAAATCAAGGCAGAATTCAATAAAAATCCCAACACAAAATTGAGGCTGACTGAAGATAAAGGCGTATTAGTTTTGGGAGTTGCGAAAGATTCTCCGGCGGCACAAGCTGGAGTTCGCCTTGCCGATGTGATCAAGAAAATCAACGGTACAGAAGTAAGTGATGCTGGCAGCGTACAGCAAATTGTCGAGAAAAGTACAGTGGGCAGCGATCTGCAGCTTGAATTGAGCCGCGGCGGACAACCTGTTACTGTGGCGGTGAAAGCGGGTGCTTTTCCAGCGGATCAGCAGCGGTAGAATTGTTGATTGAAACTTAGATATTGCACCATTCTCAATTAGCCTTTTATGAACAGGCTTTTCGGCCTGTTCCACAAGAAAATTAATCTCTTGTGGAACGGGCCGGAGAGCCAGTTATTGAGAATGGTACAAGAGGTGAGTTTTAATCGGCTGTCAATAATTCTTTTAGGAACAGGCTTTTCGGCCTGTTCCACAAGAAAATTAATCTCTTGTGGAACAGGCCGAAAAGCCTGTTCTTGAGAATGGTGCAAGATGTGAGTTTTAACCGGATTGTGCTGTGATACGGTTTCAACCCGTCGGGATGTCGGGGGTACTCGTTATAGTAAGTTACCATAATTTATATGGGTTATTAAGAGGTAGAAAAATGGCTAACATTAATCGGAGGCGTTCTGAGAATATTAACGGTAACTTTTATGTAGACAATACCTGCATTGACTGTGATACTTGTCGGTGGATGGCACCTGAAGTATTTACTCAAGCGGGAGAACAGTCTGCGGTTTACCACCAGCCAACTAATGAAACTGAAGAAATGCGATCGCTCGCGGCTCTTTTGTCTTGTCCCACAAGTTCGATCGGCACTGTAGAAAAACCCAAAAGCATCAAACAAGCCCAGCAACTTTTACCCGCACTTGTAGCAGAAAATGTCTACCACTGCGGCTACCACTCAGAGAAATCCTACGCCGCAGCTAGCTATTTAATTGTCCGTCCCGAAGGAAACATTTTAGTTGATTCTCCCCGTTTTGTGCCGCCGCTAGTCAAAAACATAGAAGCAATGGGTGGGATTCGCTATCTGTACTTGACTCACCGCGACGATGTGGCAGATCATCAACAATACCGCGATCATTTTGGGTGCGATCGCATCATTCATTATGACGAAATTAACGCTGATACTTGCCGTGTAGAAATGCAATTGTCGCCCAGCGAACCGTATCAACTAGCAGATGATTTGTTGATTATATCGGTGCCAGGTCACACGAAAGGTCACACCGTTTTGCTTTACAATAACACATTTTTGTTCACAGGCGATCATCTTGCTTGGTCGGAAAGTTTGCAGCAGCTAGTTGGCTTTCGCGAAGTCTGTTGGTATTCTTGGCCGGAACAAATCAAATCTATGCAGAATTTGGCTAATTACTCGTTTGAATGGGTGTTGCCGGGACACGGCCGCAGGTATTATGCCGATCGACAAACAATGAGCAATCAAATGCAAAAGTGTGTTGCTTGGATGCTCGATGCTTAATAGTTGAAAACCCCTTTTCTACTAGGCGGTTGAAACCAATTCTACACACACTTTCGCCGCCAACCACGAAAAAGAAGTCATCGCCGCTGTTGGAAGAAATGCAAACTACAAATTTTGTTTCTAAGTTATGGAGTTTGGAAGCTGTTGGTGGGGAGGTAGAAACCGGGTTTCTTCCTGAATCTGGGTGATGATGCGTAAATTATTGCAGAAACCCGGTTTCTGAGATTGATTTTACTTTGATTGTTTGCTCGTTATGTCCCGACAAGCCCGTCGGAAACCTAGACAGGGCATGGCTTGGTGGTTTCGGGCTTTATTATAAATCTTGATGAAATCCTGAAACGCTTAGATGTTACAGTCTACAAGTCTCGACGCGAGAGAAGAGAGGCCCCCCCCGCGCCCAGCCTCCCCCACTGCCCGCACCACTCGCTAGCCTGGGGAGATGAGCTTCTGGTGCTTTCTCTGAAAAAGTGTCATCAAAATCAGAGTAGTCCAGCCATTCGTTATTTTTTCTCCAGCCTACCCGATCGCCAAACGCTTCCCATACTTTCTCATCATATTGCCTAGTTCCCCCCAGACTTTGATAGATACGCTTCTGCACCGAAAAGCCGAAGCGCTTATTGCTGTATTTTACCCAAAGTTGATCGATGATACGCAAGTCCTCGCAGGGGAATTTTGCCCTACTTTCTCTATCCAGGCCTTCTTCTTTCTCCCTACCCGCCACCTTCACCATCACTATCAGCGTTTCTCCATCGGCTTCTTTCCACTTTTTAGCCGCCAATAAATTCTGCAAATTTATATAATCCATTCCCACGGCTGAAACCACCCGCGTAGTCTCAGGAGGCGCTGGTTTTGGTATCAGCAAATCCAACCATTCCTGCACCGACTGCGGGCGATTTTGCGGTTCCAACTCCATTCCTTTCATAATCGCCGCATTCACCCTGTCGCTAATCTCAGAATTGTGCTGCTTTGGCGGAGTTAAAGGAATATTTTGCTTCCTGAATTGCGATGGAAACGGCAACTCACCACTCAACATGACATAAAGCGTTGCTGCTAGGGAATAAACATCAGTATAAGCACCAAGTTCAGCGCGTTTTTCTGATAATTCAATAGGTGCGTAAGAGTTTGTACCGGAATTAGTATTTGTCCTCAATTTCCCCGGTGTCGTCGCCTGTCGCGCCATGCCAAAATCAATCAAAACTGCACCCCCCTGACCCCCCTTATCAAGGGTGGAAGAAGAGAAGGGGGTATTTTCTCTTACTCCCCCCCTTACCAAGGGGGGGCTGGGGGGGGTTCTTATCATAATATTTTGGGGTTTAACATCGAGGTGAGTAAATCCTTGCTGGTGAACAAAACTCAGCGCGCTTCCCACTTGCTGAATAATTGGCAAAGCTTTATCTTCGGGCAAAATGCCGTTATCTTCGAGATGGCTAGCTAAGTCAATTCCCTCGATTAATTCCATCACCATGCACCACAATTCGATATTTCCTACCATTTCGGGAAATACTTCGTAAACTTGGACGACGTGTGGATGGCTGCACTTGGCTAAAGATAAAGCTTCGTTGACAAATTTGGTTTGGTATTCGCGAAAGTTTGGCTTACCTTGAACATTGGCATTTAGGGTTTTGATGGCGACGGCTTTACCTTCTTTGAGGTTTTGAGCGCGGTAAGTGACACCGAATCCGCCACCGCCGAGGATTTCTTCGATTAGGTATTTGCCGTGGTGTATTTGTTGTCCGGGGGGCCAGTGCCTCATGGTGGGTATGTGAGGAGATGGAGAGGATGGTTTTGATTGTAGCTGAGATGGGGGAATTTTTGTTGAGGGTTTGGGTGATGTTGAGAAACCGGGTTTTTTCGGAGTTTTTGGGTTGTGATTGGGTATTGTCGTAAAAACCCGGTTTTTTGAGGCCTTTGATGGGGTGGATTTCGGCATCTATCAAACCCGGAGATCCCCCCTAGCCAAGAGGGCGGGCACGGGGGCACCGCCCCTACAAGGGGGGACCGGAAGCGTTCTCAAAGTCAACCCCTACTCCCCTTATTAAGGGGGATTTAGGGGGATCTAGACTCAGATATAAACGAGATTTACATGGATTACAATCTTAATTGTAAGCCTCCATTGGTAAACAAGAACAGACAAAATTGCGATCGCCAAACGCATTATCTATCCGGCCCACCGCCGGCCAAAACTTATGTTCGCGAGTCCAAGAGGTTGGGTAAGCCGCTTGTGCGCGAGTATAAGGACGATTCCACTCATCAACCATTAGAGATTCTGCAGTGTGCGGGGCATTTTTCAAGACGTTATTTTGTGCATCAACATTACCGTTTTCAATCTCCGCAATTTCGCCTCGAATCGCAATCATCGCCTCGCAAAAACGGTCTAATTCCTGCTTTGATTCGCTTTCCGTCGGTTCCACCATTACCGTACCAGCAACCGGCCAAGAAACCGTCGGCGCGTGATAGCCGTAATCCATCAACCGTTTAGCAATATCTTCAACTTCTATAGCCGCAGATTTTTTGAGCGATCGCAAATCCAGAATACACTCATGCGCCACCAAACCAGCTTTCCCTTTGTACAAAACCGGATAATAAGATTCTAAGCGTTTGGCCATGTAATTAGCATTAAGAATTGCTACTTTTGTCGCCTCAGTTAAACCCACTCCTCCCATCATCCGAATGTACATCCAAGAAATAGTCAAAATGCTAGCACTTCCCCAAGGCGCTGCGGAAACAGCACCAACTGATGTTTGTTGACTGTTGACTGTTGACTGTTGACTGTTAACTGTTGACTGTTGACTGTTAAGAATAGAATGACTGGGCAAAAATTCTACCAAATGAGACATTACCCCAATCGGCCCCATACCCGGGCCGCCGCCGCCGTGAGGAATACAGAAAGTTTTGTGCAGATTCAAGTGACAAACATCAGCACCAAAATCACCGGGGCGGCACAAACCAACTTGAGCATTCATATTTGCGCCGTCCATATAAACTTGTCCACCGCAGTTGTGGACAATCTCGCAAATCTCTTTAATTTCTTCCTCAAAAACGCCGTGCGTAGATGGATATGTCACCATCAAAGCCGCCAGTTCATTTTTGTGCTTCTCGGCTTTTTTCTGCAAGTCTGTGACATCAATATTGCCCTGAGAATCGCACTCGACAGCAACTACTTTCATCCCCGCCATCACCGCGCTAGCCGGATTTGTACCGTGGGCTGACTGGGGAATCAAACAGATATTGCGGTGAGATTCGCCTCGGTGTTCGTGGTATTGGCGAATAACTAACAAGCCCGCGTATTCGCCTTGGGAACCGGCGTTTGGCTGCAAAGAAATTCCCGCAAAACCGGTGATTTCTGCCAGCCACTGTTCTAGTTGCACGAACATCTTTTGATAGCCGCGAGTTTGATCGCGGGGTGCAAAGGGATGTATCTTGCCAAATTCTGCCCAAGTCACCGGCATCATCTCTGCTGTTGCATTCAATTTCATGGTGCAAGAACCCAAGGGAATCATCGATGTATTTAGCGATAAATCCTTGGCTTCTAAACGGTGCAAATAGCGCAAAAGCTCGGTTTCCGAATGGTAGCTGTTGAAAACGGGATGGGCGAGATAGCTGCTGGTGCGATCGCAAAAATCTGGTAAGGTCAAATAGGAACTCAATGCGTCTGCATCCAGCGGAATGTTGAGAGCATTCTCGCCGTCAGCCCTGATATAATCCTTATCCTGTGCAAAGATTTTCCACAACTCTTGCACATCTTCAGCGGTGACAGTTTCATCTAAAGTGATTCCCACTGTCGAATCATCAAAAACTCGGAGATTAATTTTGCGTACTTTAGCAGCTTCTAGAAGTTCTGACAGCGGTTTGTCTCCCAATTCTACCCGCAAAGTATCGAAGAAAGGTTGAGAACCAATTTTGTATCCGAAACTTCTTAAACCAGATGCCAAAAGTGCTGTTAAAGTCCGTACTTTCTCAGCAATGTCTTTCAGTCCAGACGGGCCGTGATAAACAGCATACATACTCGCCATCACTGCCAGCAAAACTTGAGCAGTACAAATATTGCTGGTTGCTTTTTCGCGGCGGATGTGCTGTTCGCGAGTTTGCAAGGCCAAACGTAAAGCAGATTTGCCGTTGGCATCTTTAGAAACGCCAACAATTCGCCCCGGAACTTGCCGTTTAAACTCTTCTCGCGTGGCGAAATAGGCGGCGTGGGGTCCTCCGAATCCCATCGGCACTCCGAAGCGCTGAGTGCTTCCTACGGCTATATCCGCGCCGAATTCGCCGGGGGGTGTGAGCAAGCAAAGGCTCAAAATGTCGGCGGCTACTGTGACTAATGCCCCGGCTTCGTGTGCCGATCGAATAAAATCGCTATAGTCGTAAATTGCGCCGTCTGTGGCGGGGTATTGCAGGAGAGCGCCGAAGATTGTACGATCGAACTCAAAGCTTTGATGGTCGCCGACAATTACCTCAATTCCCAACGGCTTAGCGCGAGTTTGCACAACTTCAATAGTTTGAGGGTGGCAATCTTGGGAAACAAAAAACGCTTTTGCCTTATTTTTGCTAGCGCCGTAACTCACCGCCATCGCTTCCGCCGCCGCAGTCCCTTCATCTAGCAAAGAAGCGTTGGCAATTTCCAAACCCGTGAGGTCAATTATCATGGTTTGGAAGTTTAGTAAAGCTTCCAATCGCCCTTGAGCAATTTCGGCTTGGTAGGGGGTGTAAGCTGTATACCAGCCGGGATTTTCTAGGATATTCCGCTGGATGACCGGAGGAGTTATGCAGTCGTGATATCCAGTGCCGATGTACGATCGAAATACCTGATTTTTAGCAGCAATTTCTTTCAATTCTGCCAAAGCGCTGTACTCGCTTTGCGCTGCGGGAAGTTGTAGCGGTTGAGAAATCCGAATCGCCGCTGGAACGGTTTTGTCAATCAACTCATCAAGGCTGGAAATGCCCAAAACATCAAGCATTTGCTGGATTTCGCTGGGTGTCGGGCCAATGTGCCGGCCCGCAAAACCATTGATGGAGGAAAGGTTTTGCTGCTGGTTGGGTTCAAGTTGAGGGCTGTAGAGTACCAAGGCGGATTCTCCTGAATAGACTTTTGCTTCTTTGTTTGTAACATTTTGCTAAGAAAACCAGGAAGATTTTCTGCGTGTATCAAAGTCCGACAGTCCGACAGGGGTTGAAACCCCTGTCTCATAGCTAAAGTCGTCTGAAGACGACTAAGGAATGAGAATTAAATAACTTACAATGCGTGATGGTTCTTGTGGGATGGGCGTCCCGCCCGTCCAGAAAGGGCGGGCGGGACGCCCAACCCCTACTCCCCACTTTCAAGAGTGTAAATTATTTAATTCGCGATCCTAAGCAAGATTTTTTTGCGTGTATCAAAGTCCGACAGGGGTTGAAACCCCTGTCTCATAGCTAAAGTCGTCTGAAGACGACTGTAGATTAAGGTCAGTGGTTGAAACCGCTGTCGAGAGTCAAACGAAGTCTGCCGTAGCGGACAAGCGAGATAAACGGGGTATTTAAGCCGGATTTGGTATCAGTCGTCTTTAGACGACTTGTGCTATTAGCCAGGGGTTTCAACCCCTGGCGGATTGCGGAATTATCAACGAGTCCTAGCCCCCAATTCCCACTCAAAACTCAAAACTCAAAACTACTCCCCTTCCACCATTTTGCGATACTCCGGGGCCGAGAAAGCCTCGTCTGCTTCGCTGGGATTGTCAACGCGGACTTTCAGCAGCCATCCAGCGCCATAGGGGTCTTCCGCCAAATCTTCGGGAGACTCTACAATGTCATCATTGCGTTCTACGACTATACCGGTAACTGGTGCTTTCAAGTCTTCAACGGCCTTCACTGACTCGACTGTACCGAAAGCTTCGCCCTTTTCCAAACCTGCACCCACTTCGGGCAAATCTAGAAACACGATATCGCCGAGTTGGTCAACTGCAAAGGCACTAATGCCGATGGTGGCAATTTCGCCTTCGAGTCGGATGTATTCGTGGGTGTCTAGGTATTTCAGGTCATCGGGGTATTTTAGTGTCATGTCTTTTCTCGCAATAAAAAAGTATTAGTTAAATCTTATTCAACTATGAGCCTTTAGTAATGACTAAATGGAACAGAAAAAATATTAAACGCTTGCTTTTTGGAGAATTTTCTGTCAAACGACTGATGCGATCTATAATTTTTATTTACGCATTCCTGTGTTTTTACGGTTTCTTTTTTTCAGAACGGCTAATTTTTCAACCTCCCCCATCTAGTCAGAGTGAGAACAGGGAAGTTATCAAAGTTAGCTCAGCTAATGGCGTGAAAATTTCTGCTGTTCATTTTCCTAACCCGCAAGCTAAATATACCATACTTTACAGTCACGGAAATGCCGAAGACTTGGACGGTATTTTGTGGCTACTCAGAGAGATTCGAGATAGCGGGTTTGCTGTGTTTGCCTATGATTATCAAGGTTACGGCACGAGTCAGGGAAATCCTTCTGAGTATAATACTTATCGTGATATTGATGCTGTTTACAATTATTTAACCCAACAGTTGGGAGTACCTGCACAGCAAATTATTCTTTATGGGCGTTCTGTGGGCGGTGGGCCGGCAATTGATTTGGCGTCGCGGCAAAAAGTCGGCGGTTTGGTGGTTGAAAGTTCCTTTGTTTCGGCTTTTCGGGTGTTAACGCGGATTCCGATTTTACCCTTTGACAAGTTTGTGAATATTGATAAGATTGGCAAAGTTCGATCGCCTGTTTTGGTGATTCATGGTAAGGCAGATGAGGTGGTGCATTTTTGGCATGGAGAACAGTTGTTTGCAGCGGCGAAGCAGCCGAAATTAAATTTTTGGGTTGATGGGGCGGGTCATAATGATTTGATGGATGTGGCGGGCGATCGCTATGCTGCAACTTTACGACAATTTGCTAAGCTAGTAGATGAGTCTTCTTGACCAATATGAGCAACGGGCTAGAAGCCCGTTCCACAAGAACACATACACTTACACTTTCTTGTGGGGAGTAGGGGTTGGGCTTCTAGCCCGCCCCTGCATTAATGCTCAACTACTTAGGATCGCGAATTAAATAACTTACAATTTTAATTGTTATTGTGGGATGGGCGTCCCGCCCGTCCAAAAAGGACGG
>NZ_JAUBTR010000184.1:0-1883 GCF_036705045.1 Microcoleus sp. BR0-C5 | reverse complement strand
ATTTTAAATCACCCTAACCTTCCTTCAGTCTTGTCTTATGGTACTCTGGCTGCTTAAAAACTGTCCGGAGTATTGATCATGAAACCCTATCTAATTTGTCCCACTTGTGGTTCTGACGATGTGATGAAAAATGGGATGACTCGTCGGGGAAAACAAAACCACAAATGTCGCGAATGTGGTCGGCAGTTTGTCGAAAATCCTCAGTGGGCACCCAAAGACACCGACACTTTGGCAAAAATTGAGTTACTTCTGTTGGAGCGGATTTCCCTGGCTGGTATTGCCCGAGTCATGGGCGTTTCCTCTCTTCTGGCTCCAAAATTATGTGAACCACTTGTACGGTGCAATAGAACTCAAAGCCACAGTCATTCCGAAAGAAATTGGAAAACACACAGTCCAAATGGATGAACTCTGGTCTTTTGTAGACAACAAAGGGAATAAACAATGGGTCTGGTTAGCAATGGATACCAAGACTCGGGAAGTGATCGGATGTCATATTGGAGACCGCTCCTCGAAATCGGCTCTTGCATTATGGGATTCACTACCAAGTGTCTATCGCCAATGTGCCAAGATTTATACCGATCACTGGGAAGCCTATGCCGTAGTTTTACCAAGTAAAAGGCATAAGTCCGTCGGCAAGGAAAGCGGATTAACCAGTTACATTGAACGATTGAACAATACTCTCAGGCAACGAATTTCGCGATTAGTCAGGAAGACGTTATCGTTTTCTAAAAAGTTGGAGAATCACAAGGGTGCTATTTGGAACTTCATTCATGACTACAATTACCAAATCCGATTAGGAATGCTGAAAGTTCAACCGCCTCAATTTTCTCCATCCTTTACATAAAAGCACTACCAAATTTTAGTTGTTTGGATAAGCGATGAGCTGCTGCGGCAGCGTCGGCGGCACAAGCAAATTCAATTTTGGAGAGTTCTTGCAGTTTATTCTGAGCTTCAGCTTCAGCTTTTTTGAGTTTTATTTTGAGTTTTCGTAGGTCAGAATTACGGCGGAAAGTGCAGGGTAAACGCATCTAAATTAATTTGACAAAAAGGTGAGTTTTTGCATTAATAAATAACTAAAAAAGCCTTCTTAAAATTCTTAACTTTAACCCCACTTAAGCAGATTAAATCAAAACTTTAAGAATTTATAAAGTTTTTAAAGCCGGATAAATTTCACAAAAGATGAATGTTAGATTTTGAGCGTTAGCTGGCAGAGTTTAAAATTTGAACCAAATAATTATTATCCATTGCCGCTCGATAGCGTTTCATTTTTAAACTTTGTTTTGAAGTTTTTTATTGTTTCAGTAAATTTATTGCTAAACGACGTAAAAGTGCAAAATTTTCGGGAGAGTTCTGTTTGCGAATCCGGCTTTTATCTTCGGAAAATGTAACATCAAGTGTCCAATGTAAGCTATTTTCAATGCCCCAATGATTGGGGATAGCCCCAGCAATTTTTTCAGCATTCCTGCTTAAACTACTAAGCGTAAAAACGAGCTTCAGTGGTGGTTTTATTCCACAATCGTCGTTCACTAACTATCATGACAACTGTTTTTAATCCAGTCCATAATGCTTGATTATGCAGAGGTGGTAACTCAGATACATCAATAGTCCAAACCTGTTTTTTTTCCAGTCGATGATGTCCAGCTTCTACTTGTTCATAAGAATTGTATTCTCTACCTAATAATTGTTCTTTTTGGGCTAATTTAAACCACTCTTTTACAGCTTGGTAGAGGAGTTGTTGATTCCCTTTTAAAGCTAAAACATAATCTTCTTTTTTCTTGCTAATCAAAGATGTTATGTCTTTTTGACCCCACATTCCGCAGGTCTTTAAATAGAATTGATGGTTATAAAATTTAAAAATTCAAGCCTGAAAAGATTACTGGGTA
>NZ_JAUBTR010000183.1:0-1921 GCF_036705045.1 Microcoleus sp. BR0-C5 | reverse complement strand
TGATTACCTGCTGATACCCATTCATTGATTAGCTCTTCATAAAAGAGTTTTAGCACTTGATAAAAATTATATGAATTACCTTTTTTGAGGAACTCTACCCACCTTTTTTTATCCGATTTTCTCACTCCTCCCATTACATTAACTCTGCCTTTTCTCCGGTCTCCTCTGACCTTTTTTCGGCTGCTTTTTTTACACCAGTTCTTTCTTCTGGTGACTCTTAAGCTAAATCCAGTCTCGTCCCAAAACCATACCTGTAATCGTTCGGGCGTTTCTTTTTCTATTTTTAAATATTCGGCTATCTTTATTTTAAACGCTGTTCTTTTTTCGGGATTTCTCTTCGACTCCAGGCTATACTTAGCCCAGATGTAAACATACTTTTTTTTCTTTAATATCCTCCGAACTTGTCCTCCACTTAATTTTATTCCTGTGGATTGTTCTAAGTATGTTGCTAATCTCTGCGCTGTCCATCGTCCAAAATCATATCCTAATTCTTGAGGGTCTTTTTCTATAGTTTCTAATAATATATTTATATATTCATCGGTGGCTTTTTTGTGATTTTCCTTCATCCTTTCATCTATTAGACTTTCTAGATTGTCGGGGTCTCCCTTCATACACCAATAAGATACTTTGTTGACTGAACAACCCAAAAAGTCAGCGATGTGAGATTGTGTTTTACCGTCATTGAGCAATAATAAAATCAGAATTCTTTCTCTGACATTTGCATTTTCTTCCTCTTTTAAAGCTTTCTGTAGTTTCTCTATTTGTTTGGGATTGAGATGGTTTTTTGCTGGCATTTTTGTATTGATTGACTAAACTAAATTTTTATTATACCCTATTTAAAGGCACAACAGCTTAAACCAATTCCAAATATTTTCGCTCTGTAACTTCATTAAATGCAAACTTTATGGCTTTTGCTAACTCTTGATAATTAGTCGTTTTGATAGAACGGAGAATATTTTTAAGTTTTGACCCTAAATTATAAATTAGGGAGAAGTCCGGCGAATAGGGCGACAAGTATATTAATTTTGCCCCTTTTTTTTGAGGGCTTTTTCTACTTCTTCTCCGGTAAGCTGTTGTGCCTTTAAATAGGGTATAATAAAAATTTAGTTTAGTCAATTAATACAAAAATGCCAGCAAAAAACCATCTCAATCCCAAACAAATAGAGAAACTACAGAAAGCTTTAAAAGAGGAAGAAAATGCAAATGTCAGAGAAAGAATTCTGATTTTATTATTGCTCAATGACGGTAAAACACAATCTCACATCGCTGACTTTTTGGGTTGTTCAGTCAACAAAGTATCTTATTGGTGTATGAAGGGAGACCCCGACAATCTAGAAAGTCTAATAGATGAAAGGATGAAGGAAAATCACAAAAAAGCCACCGATGAATATATAAATATATTATTAGAAACTATAGAAAAAGACCCTCAAGAATTAGGATATGATTTTGGACGATGGACAGCGCAGAGATTAGCAACATACTTAGAACAATCCACAGGAATAAAATTAAGTGGAGGACAAGTTCGGAGGATATTAAAGAAAAAAAAGTATGTTTACATCTGGGCTAAGTATAGCCTGGAGTCGAAGAGAAATCCCGAAAAAAGAACAGCGTTTAAAATAAAGATAGCCGAATATTTAAAAATAGAAAAAGAAACGCCCGAACGATTACAGGTATGGTTTTGGGACGAGACTGGATTTAGCTTAAGAGTCACCAGAAGAAAGAACTGGTGTAAAAAAAGCAGCCGAAAAAAGGTCAGAGGAGACCGGAGAAAAGGCAGAGTTAATGTAATGGGAGGAGTGAGAAAATCGGATAAAAAAAGGTGGGTAGAGTTCCTCAAAAAAGGTAATTCATATAATTTTTATCAAGTGCTAAAACTCTTTTATGAAGAGCTAATCAATGAATGGGTATCAGCAGGTAATCA
>NZ_JAUBTR010000109.1:0-15287 GCF_036705045.1 Microcoleus sp. BR0-C5 | reverse complement strand
AATCTTCAAAAATGGTTTGTGGAAATTTTCGCGCTTTCCCACATAGCTATTGGATCATTTTTTTTGTGGATGTCTCTAATTACTATCTAAGTTTTATTCGCCCTCAATTCTTTCAGTATTGCCGCCTTTGACCCAACCTTCGCGATTGCCATCCTCAATCCGAATTCGCTGCCACTCTTTGTCGGGCGACTCTTCCAAAACTACGACTCTTTCCTTGTAACCAACACCGCCAATGCGGTTCGAGTCTCGGCTACCAGTATCCCGGAGAATTAAGCCGATCGGCTGAGTCACCATCGCGCGGTAAGCTCCCGGTTCCAGCGGTTTGGGAGACGGGGCATCGCTAGATGTAGAAACCGGGCTAGCCTGGGCTGTTGACTTCGGCGCAGCGCCCGCAACCTGAGCTGGTGTTTTGTCGTTGGAAAAAACAGGTTTTTCGGGGATAGTAGTTAGCTTAGCGGCAAAGTAAAGTGCAGCAGCCACGCTAGCACCTGCCATCAGGACGATCGCGAGCAGAAAACCCACTAAAAATTTGAAAACGCTATATACACTGTTCATAAAACCGCAAATGAAGGAAGAAGGGAGAGGGAAGAAGGAAGAAGGGAGAGGGAAGAAGGAAGAAGGAAGAAGGAAGAAGGGAGAGGGAAGAAGGTTGACTGTTGAGTGTTGACTGCTGAATGTTGAGTAAAATCTGGTAGCTGCCAACTGACAACTGGTTACTAACTACTGACTACTGACTTCAAAAGCTTAACCTTGAATCCGGCGGCTCAAACTGCCGTATCTAGAAGCAAGGCGAGCTTTCCCAGCAGCTGCCCAATCTTGGAGAAACTGGATTTGTTCTTGAGCCGTTCTGGCTAAGGGCACCATTTGACTAGCTGATTCTAAAATATCATCTGTGGTAAAGTCTCGATTTTGACTAAACCCAATGTGCATGGCTTCAATCAAAGTTTGCTCGATTTCAGCCCCGGAAAAATCGGGAGTTTCGTAAGCCAAGCGCTCTACATCGTAATTTTTGATGCTGTGCGATCGCAACCGCAACAAATGTACCTCAAAAATCGCCCGCCGTTCCTCCTGGCTGGGCAAACCCACAAAAAATATTTCGTCAAACCTGCCTTTTCTCAGCATTTCTGGCGGCAAAGACTGGATGTTGTTGGCTGTTGCGACTACAAACACCGGCGAAGTTTTTTCGGCCAACCAAGTAATAAATGTCCCGAACACCCGGCTAGTTGTCCCGGAATCCCCTTTACCGTCTAATCCGGCAAAGGCTTTGTCAATCTCGTCAATCCAGAGTACGCAGGGCGCCAAAGCTTCCGCTAGCTGAATCATTTGCCTGGTGCGGGATTCCGATTCTCCGACTAATCCGGCAAACAAGCGCCCGACATCCAACCGCAGCAAAGGCAAATGCCAGTGGTGGGCGATCGCCTTTGCTGTTAAGGATTTCCCGGTTCCTTGAATTCCGACTAGCAACAAACCTCTGGGATGCGGCAAACCGTATTGGCGGGCTCGATCGGAAAAAGCACCGCCGCGCCGCAGCAGCCATTCTTTGAGATTGTCCAAACCGCCGATATCGGAGATATTTTCGCGGGCTGGGTAAAAATCCAGAATTTGAGTTTGACGAATTGTTTGGCGCTTTTCTTCTAAAATCAGTTCCGCGTCGTCGGGATGGAGTTCGCCTCTGGTGGCGATCGCCTTTGCCAAAACTCGGCGGATTCGTTCGATCGACAGCCCTTGACAGCAGCGCACTATTTCGTCGAGCAAACGCCCTTCAATGGCTTGTCCGGTAGCCCCTAACAGCCTTTCTACCTCAATTTTGATTTCCGCCGCCGCAGGCAGGGGAAACTCCAAAACAGTCATCACTTCGCTGAGGTCTTCGGGGATCGAAATTAGAGGAGATACGATGACAATATTTTTGGGCACTGATTTGAGGAGTCTCGCCAAATTCCGCAGCTTGCGGGAAATCGAGACATCTTCCAAAAACCGCTGAAAGTCGCGCAGAATAAAAATTGCCGGCGCGCTGGCGGGCAATTTTTCGAGAAATTCCAAAGCTTGCAGCGGGTTGCGCTTGCCAAAACCTGTATCGTTGGGATTGCCTTGGTAGCCATCAACAAAATCCCAGATGTATACGGCGCGAGAACCTTGTTTTTTGGCACTTTGGGCGATCGCCGCTTCTACGCGCTCTTCCTCCCGTGTGGGAATGTAAATTAAGGGGTAGCGCGATCGCAGCAGTAGTTCAAACTCGTCGCTAAAAATAGTCATTAGTTATTAGTCAACTGACTAAGGCAATTGCCGTTTAAGTGCTTCCAGAGACGCCCAGCGACTGTCTGAGACTGTTTCTGAGCTTTCTGTATTTGCATCATCAGTTAAAGAAATTCCCGGACATTCAGTATCGCATATCTGTTTGTGCGGCAGTTCCAAACACATTTGCTCGTACACCCAATCGCCCGGAGAGAAATAGCCACCGGGGGACAAATTTTCCACCAAATCTTCTAAAGCAACTTCTATTTCTGCTGAACTTGAATCTGTTTGATTTGCTGTTTCTTCGAGCCAGATTAGTTCAGATGAGTTGAGTGCCAAACGATGATTGTATTGTTTCAAACATCTGTGGCAGGTGAGAGTAACAATTGTTTCTGCTTTCGCCTTCACCTCAAGATAATTCCCTTGGTGAGTCACTTGCAGTCGCCCTCGCACCGGAGTAAGAGTTTCTAAATCGGGGATAAATTCTTCAAAATCAATGACCTCTTTCCGCTCAGTTTTTGTGAGGAGATGAGGGATATAAATTGTCTCCATAATTTTTTGCCTTCCTACTTCTTGAATTCAAAGGTCAAAAGGAATAGTTAATTTTTAACTTCTTCCTTCTTCCTTCTTCCTTCTTCCTTCTTTAGCGTCAGCGCAGTCGCACTACCAAACGCCGATCGGGTTCTTGTCCTTGACTGTAAGTTTCTATATCCTCACATTCGCTCAAAAAGCTGTGGACTTGACGGCGTTCTGCCGAAGACAGCGATTTTATTTCAACTTCAACTCCCGTCGATCGGGCTTGATCTGCTGCGTACTCTGCCATCGATCGCAATTCCTCTTGGCGGCGGATGCGATAGCCATTTAGTTCAACTGTATAAGGAATTGACTCCTCTACTTCCTGACCTATATTCTGAACCGTGTTGCAGAGGTACTGAATGGCATCTATTACATTACCGTTTGGCCCGACTAAGATTGCAACTTGTTCTTTAGTCAGATTGCTTTCATCTATTGTCATCCAATAGCAATCTTTTTGTTGTTCGCATACCACTTTTGAAGGAATTGCGGACAGTTGTAGCAATTCTTCTAACCATGCCTGTCCGCGCTGCATTTGAGAGTCTTTCATTGTTGTTAAAATCAAGCCTTTTTCTTAGAACGCTTGGGCTCAAATGGAAGTGCATCTAATCCTTGTTCTTTTTGAGTTTTCGCCTCTGCTTCGTCCACTATTTTTTGCAGGTTTTCTGGCAGCGGTTCTCGCGACAAAATAAACGATTGAACTGTTTGGAAGATGTTAGCAATCAGCATATACATCAACACGCCGGCGGGCAGCGGGAAGAACAAAAACATCCCTGAAAATATGACTGGCGTCAGTTTGTTAACTGTAGCCTGTTGGGGGTTGTCGTTTGGCCCTTGTGCTTGTCCTGAAAGGGTTTGGTTGATGTACAAACTGATGCCGAAGCCCAGAATCATCACCAAAATATCCCAGTGGATTGTACCGTCTGAGTCGATCGCGCCAACGCGGCCTAGAGCTTCAATAAATAGGAATCCTTTGTTAGTAGCCAATCCGGGGATTGTGCCTTGAACTGTGGCTTCACCGGGGGCTAAGGCCGTGATGTTGCCCTGTTCATCTACCTTGATCAGATCTTCGCCTTTGATGACTTTCCAGCCGGGTTCAAAGTCGATTTCGCTCTTATTTTCTGCAGCTAAAACTTTGAGAGGTTTGCCCTCTGGGGTTTGAAAATTTATCTTTGTTGTGTCGCCGACTGCGAGTTTGTCGCCGCCTGGAATTACGCCCACAACAGGAGCATGAAAAGTACCTGTGACGTAAATATTTTGGGGCGGTGTAGCAAAAGCTTGCGGTTGAACAGCTTCGATTTGTTCTTTGGGCAAAACTTGAACGTTAACGCTGTAATTTATGTCAGAAAACGGCGAACCCCTGAGCGTTGCAAACAGTGCAAACAGCACTGGCATTTGCAGCACCAAGGGGAAGCATCCTGCTAGAGGATTACCAAATTCTTTGTATACTTTGCTCATTTCCTCCTGCTGTTTTGCAGGATTTTCTTTATAGAGTTTTTGAATTTGATCTACTCGCTCTTTCATCAATGGCTGCGCTACTTTCATGCGCCGCATATTGCGAAGAGAGCCTGCATTGAGAGGATAAAGAGCAAAGCGAATCACGAGCGTCAGAGCTACGATCGCTAAACCGTAGCTTGGCACGATCCCGTAGAAAAAATCTAGGATCGGGAGCATGAGGTTGTTGGAGAGAAACGAGATACCGAAATCCATTCGCTTTGAGTTAATTTAGGTGCTCTATGTTTGCTGTTGAGAACTATTTTTACCCGCTTAACGCGAGCCGCCTCAATTTTCAGGGTTTTGTCTCTATCTTAGGACATTGCCCGTCGATCGACCGCCCGGTCTGCGGGTTTTTTTTAATGAGTTTGCCAATACTCGCACTGAATTGGGTCTCTAATCAGGGTGAAAGCGGTTCGGTTATTTAGCTTGGGCCGCGTTTGCTTTTTGAGCGGCTATGGGCAGTTTTTCGTTAATGTAGTCATACATTGCTCGAAATTTCGGCATAGCTCTGAGTTCCAAGCGGCTGCCATTTTTCATGGTGAGCACCATGTCTCCGTAAGTCCCGAAACCGCGAGGTACGGTGACGATTTTGACTATATCTGAGTAGATAACGTCTGTCTGCTCGCCCCCCATCCAACCGCTAGTTACCGACACTCGGCGACTCGTGATCCGATAGCGCAGCCACAGAGCCCGGACAATTGCTCCTACTGCTAGGGGGATGCCCACCACAGTCAGCCCCAGGAGTAAATTGAGGATCAAGTCACCGGGCGCGGGGCCGCCTTCATAATATACTTCCTCTCGAATTCCCATCTAGTACCTCGGCTTCTACCAACAACTGCTCTAATTCTTGCAGAATTTCTGCATAATTGCACTCTTGTGCGATCGGACGCACGACAATTACTAAATCCCACCCGAATTTTAATCGGGGCAATAGCTGTCGCAAAGCTGCCCGAATCTGACGCTTAATCCGGTTGCGGACTACAGCGCGTTTGCTAACCTTCAGGCTGATAGAAATGCCTGTGCGAGTCGGCGGCAAGGATTTTTCGGCTGTGGGTTTGCTTAATTCGGCGCTTTTTGGTTTACGCAGAGCTCTTAAGCTGAAATGGGCCGAGTTACGGCGCATTCCCTTGCGGTATACGGCGCTGAAGTCTTTTCGGTGCTTAAGTCGGTTTGTATCGGGCAACATGGCGTAGGGCGATCGTTGAGGCCTCTCAACCTTGATGCAGTGCTAGACTGCGAGGCGGTGGCGACCTTTGCTGCGGCGAGCTTTGATTACCAATCGACCGGTTGCGGTACGCATTCTGGCGCGAAAACCGGATGTTCTTTTTCTTTTGCGGCTGGTTCCGTGCAGGGTTTGCTGTGTCATTTTGATTTCTCCCGGCTTGTTACTTTACTTTTGATTAATATTCACAATCTTCTAGTATACCATAGAGTTGTTTTCTTGGCAATTATATTTTTATGGGTTGATATGTATTGAGAGTAAGAGTGAAGTTGCGATCGCAGCCTTGAATGATTGGTAAAGGCTAGAATCCCGCAGGCTTTAAATGCGGTGGCGTTCTGAACCGCTGACATCTATTGAAAGCCTTGCGAAAAGAATTAATTGGAGGTTTGAAAAACAATGCGTTAAAATGCCAAATATAACCAACCATAAAAAACAGATGAATGCCACAGTATTAACCCCTACTCCGAATCCTTTAACCCAATTAACTTATCAAGTTCTAATTGAAAAGCACGATGAAGACCTCTACAGCGCAATAGTTTGGGAATTGCCAGAGTGCAGAAGCTCAGGATCTACTAAAGAAGAAGCTTTAAAAATTTTGCACCGATTGTTGATCGAGCGTCTAAAAAAAGTCGAAATAGTCTCTCTGACAGTAGACATTCCCCAAACTGAAAATCCTTTAATGAAGTGGGCAGGAGCCTTTAAAAACGATCCGCACTTTGATGAGATGCTAGAAGATATTGCAGAACTGCGCCGCGACAGGAATGCACAAAGGGCAGAATATTAGGATCGACTCGATGAAGCAGAAGCCACCAATAAAATAGAGGTGGAGGAAACAGCTAAGTGACTTTGTGGATATTTGATACCGCTCTTTATTAGGAAAGTAAATGATGAATATTAACTCTCTAGCTGAACTAGAAAATTTAGAATCAACAATACAATCAGTTTTGAAAAAACTAAAACTGGGAGATGTCCTGCATTCACTGTATCTACTTAAAAAAAGCTCTCCTGAACTGGAACCTTTTATGATTGGAGGGGTCGCTTTATTTGCAATTAGATTTTGTCCTCCCAGTAAAACCTCTCAACTAAGAAAAAATTATGATATTCGTAATATAGTCAATATTTCTAATGAATACTACTTGGCTGATCCTATCACTTTTGACAATGATTTGCATGATCAATTTATTGATAAAAATCCCGTCTTTCTGCTGTTAAGAATTGTTAGTAGCCAATTCCCTTTTAAACCTGGTCTTTTTAGTGAATTCTCACGCCCTGCCTGATTGTTCCATGAAATTCCACAACAATTAAAAAACCTTCCAGGTATTCCTGAATTTGATTTTGACAGTAAATTTCAGGCTATCAATGGAGTTTCTGTTATCGATTTTATAACCATAGGTTTTGTAATCTATTCTCAATGTCGTGGGAATTTTAGCATCAGCCAAGATTACTTCAAGAAGATGCGGAAAAAGGGAATTAATGTAAGCGACCAATCTCTCAGAGCAGTCCTTAATCAACTGATAGCAGATAAGTCGAAATTTGTTGAAATATATGAGAAGCAAAAAAATCAAGATAGGCGTTTCCGAATGTATGATTTTAATCCTCTGCTTTCCTATCCAATTATTAGACCTTGCCAAAACAAGCAATTTTCTACTCCGGACAAGGATTTTATTCATGCGCCTGTACCTGAGTTAGTCGCTTCAAGAATGTCAAGTGGAATTTTTTATCAAATGTTTAATACCTATGGTACTGAATTTTCTGAATATTTCGGCTTTGTTTTTGAACGGTATGTCGGTCTTGTGTTGGAAAAATGTTTGTTGTCGCAGCAGCTATTATCAGAGTCAGACATCCGAAACTTCTATCCGCCTAAAAAAGGGAAAGCTCCAGATTGGATTATAGTTGATGGCTCAACAGTGCTTTTATTTGAATGTAAAGCAACTCGTTTTTCTAGAGCTGCAAAAGCAATAGCCAGTGAAGATTCAGTCAACAAGAGTCTAGCGCAAGTAAAGAAAGGCTTAAAGCAACTTGCTAGTTTCATATCTGCTTGTCAGGCTAAAATTTCTGAGCTTCAGAAGTTTCACCAATGTAGTACGTTTAAGCCAATTTTTGTTTCACTAGAACCACTATTTCTGATTAATAGCGAATTATTTCGAGAGTATATCAATACCCTATTAACTGCCGAAGGAGTAACTGGACTTGACTGGCAAATACTTTCGATTGATGAGCTAGAAGCTCTACAACCTCATATTGCTGCTGGTTTGAACTTGGCTCAGGTTTTAGATGAATTACGAAATAAATCATTCAATGATGTTCATGAAAATTTAATATCTCAAACTAACAGAAGTTTTGCTGATTCTTTTTTGTATGATAACCAGGAAGAGCTTTATCAGCGTCTTGGCCTTCCTGAATAAAGCCGTCCAGGAAATAGAAAAGGTGATAAACAGCATTGATCGCAGGGATCGCCACATAACAGCCCCAATGCACACCGAGCGTCGGAAGGTTATTTCGTGGAGGTTCGAGGATATCTGCGGCGGGTGATTGGGAACGTTATCTCACTTCGTTTCTGAGTAGGGACATTACAGAGCCGAGATTGATCGCAGCAATTAGCTCGTGAAATTCTGTCTAAATGTTGCTTGGGCTCAGGTGCGATCGCCACAGATCGATTATTGCTCGAATTCCACACTGGAAACTCGATTTCTTACCCAATTTCTCGCACATTGGAGTTTTCACCCCTCTCTACAAGAGCTACCATCCTCTACATCCAGTAATCGATCAGGATCGATACCTTGCGATCGCAGCATTTCCTCTAAGCGTTCTACACGTTGCTGGACTTGCTCCTTCGCCAGTCGCTCTTGCTCCTTCGCCAGTCGCTCTGGCTCTGTGCGTTGTCTTTCCCGCTCTGTTGTATGCCGGAGTCTGTCAGCCAAATGCGCCAAATGCGCCAAATGCGCGTGTCTCTCTCGCGGCGGACTAGGCCTCTTTCTTTGATGCGATCGATCACGCCTGTCAGCGTCCCGCCTACCTGTTGCAGTTTGTCGCCAATGCTGGAAGTCGGCCAACCGTCTTCTTGCCACAAGCCCAAAGGGTGCCAGCAGGTTTTTTAGCGATCGACTGCTACGCTAAAACCGGGAATCCGCCCTCTGCCAGATATGTTAACAATTCTTATTGTTCTTAAACTAGAAAGAGTAAATCTAGTTTGCGATCCGAATTTATGTTGCTTCCACCCGACCAACGCACCAAGTTAGACGACACCGACGACAATTTGTTCTATTCCTATCCCCGGTTTGTGACTCACGTAGACGATGGATTCATTCAGCAACTAACCGATTTGTATCGGGAACGGCTGAAGCCGAATACTCGGATTTTTGATATGATGAGCAGTTGGGTTTCTCACTTGCCCGACGAGATGCAATTTGCCCATGTTGAAGGGCACGGCATGAATGAAGAAGAGTTGGCAAAGAATCGCAGACTGAATCATTATTTCGTGCAGAATTTGAACGCCAATCCCAAATTGCCACTGCCGGATGCAGAGTTTGACGCGGTTGTCAACTGTGTTTCGGTACAGTATTTGCAGCACCCGGATGCGATTTTTGCCGAGATTCACCGGATATTGAAGCCGGGTGGCGTAGCAATTATGAGCTTTTCCAACCGGATGTTTTATCAAAAGGCGATCGCGGCTTGGCGGGAAGGTTCGGAGGGCGATCGGGTAGAATTAGTCAAGGGTTACTTTGATTCTGTCAAAGGAGCGAACATACCCGGATTTAGCAAGCCGGAAGTAATTGTTCGCAAGCCTAACTTGCCGAGTTTTATGCAAATGCTGCGAATAGGAAGCGGCGATCCGTTTTATGCGGTAGTTGCTTACCGCCAAAGTTAGGATTTTTTGGTCGTAAGGACTTTAGGACTTTAGGTGGTGATTGAAAGCACTAAAGTCCTTACTACAAACCGATCGAAAGCTACGATCTTTAGGTTAGGATATATTTAATATTTGTTCCTAACATATGGAAAACCCGCTTTTGCAGCGCATCACACTCGCTCCCAATATCTGTCACGGAAAACCCTGTATTCGCGGTCTCCGATATCCAGTAGAGTTAATTCTTGAATTACTCATTTCTGGTATGAACGCTAAAGAAATTATAGATGACTATGACGATTTAGAACATGAGGATATTCTAGCTGCTTTGCTATTTGCCTCGCGACGGACTCAAGTGAAAAACATATACCGAGTATTGTAGTTCATCAGTAATCATAAAGTAGGGTAAAACCTTGATATGAAACCATACCAGCAAATAGCGATCGACGAATGCGGCGAACCTTTAGTCCCTATTCCAGCAGAACAGTTTGCCTTTGAAATGCCGCACCCTTATCAAAAGTTGGGTGCACCCTATCACAACAGCAAAGCAGATTCGCCTTACTATTTGCGGCAAGGAGTTGTAGATAGTTTAATCGCCGCTCAAACTGAGCTACAGCAAAATTATCCCAAGTGGAAAATTCTGATATTTGACGCTTATCGGCCGGTGGAAGTTCAGCAATTTATGGTAGATTATACTTTTAATCAAATTGCCCTAGCTCAAGGCTGCGAATTTCCGGTTTCCGAAGACAAACGCCAAGTAATTATAGAACACGTATATCAATTTTGGGCAGTACCGAGCCTCGATCGCGCGACGCCTCCCCCTCACAGTACAGGTGCAGCTTTAGATATAACTTTAGTGGATGAAAATAATCGGCAAATTGATATGGGCTCTCCGATTGATGAAATATCAGAACGTTCTTATCCAGATTATTTTGGTAAGAGCAAGGAGCCGCAAAAACAGGAATATCACTGTCGCAGGAAAATATTAAAAGATGCGATGATAGCTGCGGGTTTTCAGCAACATCCTAACGAATGGTGGCATTTTTGTCTGGGCGATCAGATGTGGGCTTGGTTGACAAATCAAAACAATAGTGGTAATCAATTGATTGCTCGATATGGCCGCTATTAAAAGGGTACGCAATTAAATCGGGACTGGCGCACTCGCAACCTTGAGAAAGGGTTTTTTGACAAAAAACTCAGCTTTTAACTGCTTCCTGTGGCAATAAACCTGGTTTCTGACACTCTCTGCCTTTCGGACTATAAAAGTATGAGCAAAATAAATCATTTGTGTCAGGATACATGGCAACTATTGCCAGCGGGGTAGCGGTAGTTTAAAATCAACGAGAGCGAACAAGTGCAGGCAATAGTTGCCAGCACCGCAAACCCTAAAGGATAACTCAGAGTTCACCAAATGAAAGCACTCATCCTCTCTGGCGGTAAAGGAACACGCTTGCGTCCCCTCACCTATACGGGTGCTAAGCAGTTGGTTCCTGTAGCAAATAAGCCGATACTGTGGTACGGAATTGAAGGAATTGTGGCGGCTGGGATTACGGATATTGGGATTATTATTAGTCCCGAAACCGGGGAAGAGGTGAAGACGAAAACAGGAGATGGATCTCGCTTCGGTGCAAAAATTACTTATATCTTGCAAGAAAAGCCGGCGGGCCTCGCTCACGCGGTAAAAGTTGCCAGACCGTTTTTGGGCGATTCTCCGTTTATTATGTATTTGGGAGATAACTTAATTGAAAATCAGTTAGATCCGTTTTTAGAGATTTTTAACAAGCAGAAACTAGACGCTCTGATTTTGCTGCGTCCAGTTCCCAATCCCTCTGCTTTCGGTGTGGCAAAAGTTGATGAGAAAGGCAGAGTTTTGCAGTTAGTAGAAAAGCCCAAGGTTCCGCCGTCAAATTTAGCACTGGTGGGAATTTACTTTTTTGCTCCTACTATCCACGAGGCGATCGATCAAATTCAACCCTCTGCCCGGGGCGAACTCGAAATTACCGATGCCATTCAACAGCTCATCAATCAGGAAAAACACGTAGAAGCCTGCAATTTAGAGGGTTGGTGGCTGGATACGGGGAAAAAAGACGATTTGCTGAGTGCAAACCAAATCATTTTAGATAGCCGTATCGTAGCTTCAACTGAATTAACAGTAGATGCGAAAAGTCAAATTATCGGGCGAGTGCAAATAGGCGAAGGAACGGAAATCATTAATTCTACAGTTCGCGGGCCGGTGGTAATTGGGGAAAATTGCCGGATTGAAAATTGCTTTATCGGGCCTTACAGCAGTATTGCCGATCGCGTGACGATGATTGATGCTGATATCGAACACAGTGTAATATTGCAAGGGGCGAAAATAGTTGGCATTCACCAGCGAATTGTTGACAGCGTGATCGGGCAGCGAGCTCAACTCACCAATGCACCGGCTCGTCCAAAAGCTCTGCGGTTTATGATTGGTGATGACAGTCAAATTGAGTTAACTTAAATTGAGATATTGCCAATATCGGAAGCAATAATCCTGATTTAACAAGAGATAAATTTTCTTGTGGGGTGTAGGGGTTGGGCATCCTGTCCGCCCTGGAACAGGCTTTCCTGCCTGTTCCACAATTAATTACAATTATTCACACAGCAAAGCGGCTTATTCACAATTAGTTAGAATGATTGAAACAGCAAAGATGCCTGTTCCATAATAAGTCAGAGTAAGTTATCTCAAGGAGAGGAAAGTTTGGAGTACGAAGAAATACCAACTCAACAGATAATACATAAATTGCGGCAAACTTTGGAGCCGCGAATTGGTATTGCTGAGTTGTCGCTGTTGGGAACAGAAAATAGTGCGATCGCCCAAAATGAAGATGACGAAGATATCGCCCTTTTAAAGGCAGGTTTCGACATTTATAACATCCCCATTACCTCTTACCAAAGGCGACTCGGTTCCGCAGTCATCGTCGTTAGGAAAATAGTACGCAAATTGCTCAGACCGGTACTCGAACGACAAGTAATTTACAATTTTGCTAATACCCGGGTCGTGCATACATTAAGCACACAGTTGCAAAAATTGCAAGAAAATCAACAAACTCTATTTGAAAAAATTGAATCGGAATTCAGCAGCGAATATCCCGAAGTTACAGCACAGCTTGAGACTCAACAAAGAGCGATCGCAACTTTTCAGTCTGAAATAGAGCAAATTAAAGCAGTGCAGCAGCAACATACTGCTATTTTAGAGAAGATTACCGCTCAATTGCTCGATCGACAAAAATAAAGCATCAAAGATGACCCAAAATAATTTGGTCACAAGGCCCCAGATTTATTCGCGAGAGCAATGCTTCAATGCTTCAATCAAAAATCGAAAATTATTCAATTCCTCAATCTAAAATCCTAAATCCCAAATCGAAAATTCCTCAATCCTTCAAATTTTCAAGTATTCAAATTTTCAATTATTCAATCCCAAATCGAAAATCGAAAATTATTCAATCCTTCAATTCCTCAATTTAAAATCTAAAATATAAAATATAAAATCGAATGATCACACTGCCCATATGCTCCTTAATTATAGTCAACTATAACGGTCTGCGCCACACGAAAGATTGCTTAAAATCTCTACAAAAACTTGCGTATCCCGAATCGCAACTCGACTTAATTGTAATTGATAATTGTTCTCAAGACGATTCCGTTACTTCCCTGCGCGAACTATTTCCAAAAGTTCGGATTTTTGTCAACTCCGCCAACAACTTTGCTAAAGCCCTCAACCTCGGCATCAGCGAAGCAAAAGGGCAATATATCGGCTTTCTAAATAACGATGCTACCCTTGACAGTCGCTGGTTAGAGATTCTGGTAAAACGGCTAGAAACTAATAAAGAAGTAGGTGCGACTAGCGGCAAATTGTTGTTTAAAGACGGGCGAATTAACAGCGCCGGTATTCAGCAATTACCTAATTTTTATTGGCAAGATGTCGGCTTTGGCGAAAAAGATGCGGGACAGTACGATACAGAAAGGGAAGTCGAAGGGCTTTGTTGGGCGGCGGTGCTTTTCCGCAGGGAATGTCTCGAAGATGTGGGGCCGATAGATGAAGACTTTGTGATGTACTTTGAAGATGTAGAGTTTGCCAAACGCTGTCACAAACGCGGTTGGAAAATGCTTTATACTCCTGCAGCTATCGCCCATCACGAGTATCGGGGTTCGAGTAAAGGAAGCAAACTTACCGAGTATTTCTGCAACCGCAATCGGTTTTTGTATTTGGCAAAACATGAACCCTTGCAATTAGTTAAAGGAATTCACACTTCCGATTTTTTTACGAACAAGCAGTATGATTTGCTGTTCGAGAGTTTGTTTGTAGCGATTAAAAAGCTGCTTGATTATCAGAAACCAGAAATCATCGAAACTGTATTGCCGCAGTTGTCGGAAAAGTTGGCGGTGATTTACAGTCGCCTGAAGATCGATCGCATTTTATCTCGGTTACAGGTGGTTCGGGGCGATCGCAAAATGTCGATCGCCATTTACGATCACGGACTGCATTTTATTGGTGGCGGTCAAAAATACGTCGCTACCCTCGCCTCGCTGCTACAAAATGAATTTGACATTACTTTTATCGCCAACAAACCAGTTGCTGTTTCCGATTTAGAATCGTGGTACGGACTCAACCTTTCAGGATGCAAAATTAAAATTATGCCCTTGGCGTTTTACGAGAAACGCGGAATGCAGTGCATCGATTCCAGCATCATCGTGGAGGATATGGAAAATCCCTTTGATGAAATTGCCAGAGAAAGCAAAAACTACGATATTTTCATCAACGCCAACCAACTGGAAAAAGTTAAACCACTGTCGCCGATCTCAGTATTTTTCTGTCACTTTCCCAATACCTTCCGCAACCGTCACTTTGCTGTCGATGATTACACTTTCATTATTGCCAACAGTCAATTTACTGTTAAGTGGTTGGAGAAACGTTGGAACCTACAGCCAACTTTTCTGCTTTATCCGCCGATAGAAATGGCAACAGTTAAAGTGCCGAAAGAAAAAATAATTTTGGCTGTGGGACAGTTTGAAGCTGGGGGAACAAAAAAGCAAATTGAACTAATTAAAGCTTTCCGCAGTTTGCTAGCAGATTATCCCGAAGATTTTCAAGGATGGCAGCTAATTTTAGCCGGCAGCAGCATTCCGAAAAATCCTTATTTAAAGACTGTTCAGAATTTATTGAAGCAAGATTCAAGAGCGATCGAGCTAAAAGTCAATGTTGACTTTGATGAGGTAAAATCACTTTATGCTAGAGCAAGTATATTTTGGCACGGCTGCGGTTTGGGTGAAGTCAATCCTCAAAGATTTGAGCATTTCGGGATGGCGACTGTAGAAGCCATGCAAAATAGTTGTGCTCCGATTGTTTTCAACGGTGGCGGCCAACCGGAAATTGTCGAACATGGGCGATCGGGCTTTGTGTTCAATACCGTTGAGGAACTGTGCCAGCATTCACATCAACTAATTGTTAATCCCGATTTGCTAGCAGAACTTCAAGCTGGTGCACAGCAACGCAGTCAGAACTTTAGACTTGCACATTTTGAGAAAAAAGTCAATAGTTTTTTTGATCTTATTCACCAAGAGTATGCTACAATTCGGCTGCCAAATCCGGCCGATATAGCTCAAATGCTCGATATGGAGCGCGATCTATAAATTTCGTAGAGGCGGGTTTTACCAACAATATTAAATGATTACAAAGAATTTATATAAACCCGCCCCTACACCGCCAATAACTTACATCAAATCCGACTTTTGTGCAACCATAAAATCTAAATTTTGATTGTTCGTTGGGTGGGGGCGGGTTTAGGAGATTATGGGTTTTAGGCAATTATTGTTGGTAAAACCCGCCCCTTGTATCTTAAAAGAGTCAGGCGATAGATCGCTACGTCAGTCAGTTGATCGAGCCGTCAATCA
>NZ_JAUBTR010000006.1:110906-158806 GCF_036705045.1 Microcoleus sp. BR0-C5 | reverse complement strand
GTTTTAGGTCAGGGAGTTTTTTCATTCCTTTATCTAATGTCTATCTCGTTCTCTTGTCAAGGGGGTTGAGCAATTACGTATTTTTAGTAATTATACGAGCCAATTTTAAAGGCATTTTTAAGAATTTCCACAGCAATTCAATCTGCCATCGTCTGCGATAAATTTATCCAATTTCTTCATTAGTGTATGCTAATTCTCCGGATTCAGGTAAATTAGTGACAAACCTAAATTCAGTTCGTGTTTCTAAATCTGAAAAAGTCACTAATCTTACTTGAATTTTTCGTTTTTCACTCCACACTTCATAAGTTCCATTCTCCTTCATATTGATAGTAGAATTATTCTTAATTCGTAGTACAAAATATTGATTTTCTTGTTTCATTAATGCTTGAACGCGTTCAGAGCTAGAAAAACCTCTATCCATTACAGCGACTCCATTTTGAGGTGTGGCTGCTATAGTTTCATCTCCATGCTCACTGTCATGACCTGGGTGCATCTCAGTTTGGCAAATACATCAAATTGAAAGTTGACCGTTGAGATAAGCACAGCGAAGAGCAAGGATAGACGAAACGTTCTCAGGTAGTGCTTTTTTGTAAATGACAGAGGAAAAAAATCTCTCTTATTATCCAATCCCCATTTTTTTTCTGATTTGTTGGTTGTATTCGTGGATGAAGTTCCAAATTGCCCCGATATGATTCTCTAGCTTCTTTGAGAATGATAATGTCTTTCTTACTAACCTTGATATTCTCTGTCTTAACGTGTTGTTGAGTCTTTCAATATAACTCGTTAATCCCGTCTCCTTTCCTACCGCAAAATGTCTTTTGCTTGGCACCACCTTTTCATACGCCTCCCACATGTCCGTATACACCTTGGCGCACTGCTTATATACCCCTGGTAATGAATCCCAGAGTTGTTTGGCTGATGTCCGCGAACGGTCTCCAATCTCACATCCGATGATTTCTCTGGTTCGAGCATCTATTGCGAGCCAGACCCATTGCTTGTTCCCTTTATTGTCCACAAATGACCACAACTCGTCGATTTGAACCGTCAGCTTCCCTTTTTCTTTTGGCACTACTTCTGCTTGCTGCTCTACCTGTTGATAATATTTGTTGACATAATGCAAGGAGCCAGCTTGCTGACACACCTACTGCTCTTACTATTCCGGCTAATGGGATTTTTTCCAGTAATAATAATTTTACCAATGCGATGGTGTCTTTGTCTTTTGGTTTCCACTGTGGATTCTCCACAAACTGTCTTCCACAGTCTAGACATTTATGGTTTTGCTTGCCTCTGCGCGTTGTCCCATTTTTCATAATGTCATCAGAGCCACACGTTGGGCAACTTAAATCCAATTTCATTCCATCATTCCTCTCTCACGATCGTCGCTCTATTTTACTATTTTTCTCTGTCATTTACAAAAAAGCACTACCCGTTCTCAATATTCCATTGTGCTCCCGATATTTTTACCCTTAATCCAATGCGTTTAATTATTGATTCAATTGTTCCAGAACCAATCGAACTTATGGATTATTCTTTGTAGTATTGGTAATTTACTATTCGGCAGCGATGGGTCTATAAATAATTACAAAACGTTTTAAATGCTTGACCTTTAAAGTCTTTAAATATTTTTATAACTTCATCAATTTTGCCTTGCCATAACATAGTTTCTGCTGATTTTAATCGTTTTATTGAACCCCCTACCTTATAGAGATTTTCTTGTTCGATGATACCAATCTAAGATTTCTTGTCTTTGTTCATTATCTCCAATTTCTTTAAATATGTTCCAAATTCCGGCATGACTATCTCCTAAACAATACAGATGGTGTAGTAATTTTTGGCTATTAGTCCAATCAATTAAGTCTTGATTATTTTGAAAAAATGCTCCCGAATAAACATTATCTAAACACACGGCTTTATAGTCTTTCCAGTAACAGCTCTCGCCCTTGGTTTCGTTGCGTAGTCTAACTTTACCGCCATCTAATGTAATTTATTTGACTCCTTGTTTAGATGTAGGCAATTCAAATTCTGGTCTCTTGACTAATCTTTGTAATGTACTGTGAGAAATTTTGATTCCCGTAAATTTTTCCAAATCTTTTTCTGCCATTTGATAAGATTCATTGGCACTGATTAAAAGACAGCAATTTTCCATGAGTGGACTAAATTGACTATAAGCTTTTAAGTCAAAATATTTTGCCTGATTATCTGTAATGTCGAGCGAGCCGATTATTGATTTTATTTTTCGGGCTTTTCCTGTTTGAATTCCTGATACTGCTGAAAAAAAAAGCTACCTAGTTCGGGGCCAACTTCTGATAACATTTTCGCTTCGCAGTGATTTTTCTATACTTTCAAAACTTTTTAACTCGGTTGGATCTGTATTTCTGTAAAGAATTTCTGCTACCGCTTTTAAGTGGGCTTTTAGCTGTTGTTGGTCTGATGGTATCATTTTATTTGCCTTATATTTATTTGACGATTTTACTAGCTTTTTCATTTTAACTCTTTTTTGACACATTCGCCCAAGTGAGATGCACCCCGTCCGGCTCGATTAAGACGAATACTAAAAAAAAAGGGTTTATTTGGAACTTCGCTTAGGAAGAGCCACAAAGGAAAACAAGAAAGTGCAGTACGCCAAATCAAACTCTTCAGACCTAGAGATGCTGGAATGGGCTGCTGCTGCGGGAGAAATCGACTTAAAATATTTAGATGAATCAGGATTTTTAGCTCCCAAGCGAACCTGGTTACACTTATTACAAACGAGGTGAGCAAAAACGGTTAGAACAAACCAAGAGGCGTGGTCGGAGAGTAAGTATTGTAGGACTTTTTCAACATTAATTAAGCTTTGTTTACGGTTTAGTCATAGGGGGTGTCGATCGAAAAGCTTATATCAGAATAATGGAATCCGAAGCACAGGAAGCCAGTCAGAGTAAACGAATGAGAGTAATAGTACAGGATAATGGCCCAATACATCGATGTCATGAAGTTCAACAATTATGGTCGAAGTGGGAAAGCCAGGGTCTATATATCTTATTTTTACCCAAATATTGTTCAGAAATGAATCCGATAGAATTGGAGTGGCAACATATCAAAAAAGACGAGCTAGCTGCGACATTTGTTTGAGGATGAATTAGAGCTGGCTTATGCCGTAATTAATGGGTAGAAGTTAGAGTAAAAAGAGGAGATTACCCTACACAACGTATTAAATTCAAGTCCAGTCACCCGACTTAATATTTGGTTACATACTTAGGGATTTTTCCGCCGACCTACTTAGGACAACAAGTGGTATTGTTGAAGGTATTAACAACAAGCTTAAGTTAATAAAACGTTCTGCCTATGGCTTGAGAAATTTTGAAAACTACAAAAATAGATGTTTGCTTACTTGGCATTTTAATTGTTAGTTTGGCATACCAAGTAAGGAAGAACATAAAATATTTCTGACAAGTCCTACAGTAAAATTGGCGGCGCGGAACCTGCAAATAAACTGGTTGACCGAAAATTGATAGATCCCGTATCAATACCGGTCGATTTTGATTCAATTGATCACGCCCGATGCTCGCAGTGTGGACAATTACTGTCTTTCTTAAGAAAGCGCAGTTTTAAGAAAACATCAGGCGCTTCTTGGATGCAGCTTTCAACAGTAACATCGGGTAGATTAAGCAGTCTATCAAGATGAAGATCCATACGGTAGAAATCAATTAGGAATGAAAAATCAATAACTTCCACAATTAAACCCCAGAAGCATTTATCCAAGGTAAACTATTGCTCTATTAGTCACCTTATTTATTTTTCATTCCTTAGTGGTATCTCATTATACGGCTTTCACCAAAAACCCAGAAGAACCCGTTGCCGAACTTCCTTCTTCCTTCTTCCTTCTTTCTACCCCCTTCTTCCTTCTTCCTTCTTCCTTCCCAATTCCCAAATTTTACTTTTTTTGTAGCAACCAATAAGTCATCATATCCCCCTTACCTTTTACCGGAATCACGCCTCGCCTCTCAAATAAATACTTATCTTTCAAAAGCTCATAAGTAACATCAGTAACTTGAATGCTGCCTGCAAAACCCGTAGCTTCCATCCTCGCCGCCACATTCACCGTATCTCCCCACAAATCATAGGTAAACTTGCTCACACCAATTACTCCAGCAACCACCGGCCCGGAATTGATGCCAACGCGAATTGCCAGTTTTTCCCCTGTCTCGGCGCACAACTTTGCTATTTTTGCCTGCATTCCCAGGGCCATTTGGGCGATCGCCTCGGCGTGATCCTGTCTCGGCGTAGGCAACCCCCCGACTACCATGTAAGCATCGCCAATAGTCTTAATTTTCTCCACACCGTACTTTTCAGCTAACTGGTCGAAGTGCGAAAAAATTACGTTCAAGCGCTTTACCAACTCGGTGGGAGACATTCTAGCAGACAACTCAGTAAAGCCAACAATATCAGCAAATAAAACACTTACTTGGGCAAAACTGTCGGCGATCGTGCTTTGCTCTGCCTTCAAGCGTTCTGCGATTGGTTTGGGTAAAATATTTAACAGCAACTTCTCGCTTTGTTCTTGTTGAACTTTTAGCGCTTCTTGCGCTAATTTGCGTTCTGTAATATCAGAAACAGTACCCTCATAGTAGATCAGATTACCTTTTGAATCTCGAACAGCCCGAACATTTTCTGACACCCAAATCCGGCGTCCGTCTTTGCGACATACCATAGATTCAAACCCAGAAACGGCATTTTCAGCATCCATAGCAGCTACAAATTCGAGGCGGCGTTCCGGGTCAACGTACAGTTGCTGAGCAATATTTTTAATCTCGGACATCAGTTCTTCTGGCGAGTCGTAACCGTACAATTTTGCCAAAGCTGGATTAGCGCTGAGATAGCCTCCTGAAGGCGTGCTTTGAAAAATGCCTTCCATCGCATTTTCTACAATGCTGTGATATTTTTCTTGAGCAATACGCAGCAATTCTTCTGCTTGTTTGCGCTGAATCAAAGAACCTAATTGAGTGCCGACCGCATTAAAAACGTCTATAAATCGTGCGTCTTTCCCACCTGACGAAATTTTAAAGAAAACTAGCACTGCCAATACTTCATCGCCTACCAAAATCGGCACGCCAAAACCCGCTTTGAATCCGAGTTCTAGTGCTATTTGACTTCGGAGAAAATGCGGGTAGCCCTTGGTAAGCTCTTCTAGCCATTCCGGTTGCTTGGATGCCCAAACTCGTCCGGGTAGCCCTATATTCATGGCAAATGTCAGTTGTTCACTTTGGCTGCGGAACGGTTCAAAACTCGCGCTGCTCGCATACCAGCCCCGGGCAGATTGCAGCACCGTTCCTTCTGCATCGGGAATCCAAGCTTCTCCTATATCCCATCCGATTGTTTCGCCAACATGGTGCAGAATTACTTCTAAAGCTGAGTGAAAGTCTACGGCTTCGCCGATCGCCCGCGTAGTTTCCAGCAAAAACCGGATTGATTCTTGGGCCCGCTGCCGTTCTGCAATTTCTTCCTGCAATCTAGAATTGCGATCGTGCAGTTCCCTAGCTTGCAGTTGCAGTTGGGATTGCAGCGAACGAAGGGAAAGTTGGTTTTGGACGCGGGCTAAGACTTCTTCTACTTGAAACGGTTTAGTAATATAATCTACCCCTCCTACTTGAAAAGCTTTAACTTTTTCCAGCACGTCATCTAGCGCACTAATAAAAATTACCGGAATATCTTGAGTTTTTTCGCTTAACTTTAACTGCTCACAAACTTCATACCCGTTCATTTGCGGCATATTAATATCTAGTAAAATTAGATCGGGAGGAGATATTTGTGCCCCTTGTAAAGCCAAGTGTCCGTTAATAGCCTTCCTGACATGATACCCATGAGATGTCAGCATAGTCGATAAAAGTCGCAAATTATCCGGCATATCGTCAACTATCAGAATGTCTTTAGGAGTCGCTGGTAATGGATGGTCGTTCATCATAATATAATTGAGTTAAATCGATAATGATATCTATCCGAAAATTATCGACTAAATCTGTTAAAGCGTTAGCGAGATTTGCCTCAGTTTCGGGAATTTCCTTGATCAGTTCGAGGATGCGGTTGTCGTCAACACAAAGTGCTGCTCGGTGCAACTCGACCACCCAGTCTGTGGGCATTACACTCAAATCCTCGGTGGTCAAACTTTTAAGCAGCGTCGGTGTTGAAAAAGAAGTAGATAAGTTTTCTTTCTCATAAATATAACGCAGGTTGAGATGATGCGCTATCTTTTCAAAGAGTACCTCTTCCCGAAACGGTTTACATATCAAATCGTTACAACCAGCAGACAAAATTATTTGCCGCTGCTCGTCAAAAGCACTAGCCGTCAAGGCAATAATTATTGTTTTTTTACCTTCTAGAGTTTTCTTAATCTGTCTGGTCGCTTCATACCCATCCATCACGGGCATCAGCATATCCATTAATATCAAGTGCGGCTTCCAAGTTGAATTCAAAGCAATTGCTTCTTGACCGTTAGTTGCTTCCCGGACTTCAAATCCCAGGGGGATCAGCAGCTTAAGCAGCAGTTGGCGATTTTCCGCTACATCTTCAACTATTAATATCCGATAAGTGTCTTGCCCTGCTTCTAAAGCAATAACTTGTTTAACCGTCGATTTTTCTTGTTCATCACTTTCTGTTACTAAGTTAACCCAGATATTAAAGCTGAAAGTTGTGCCTTTGCCTAGTTGACTTTCTACAGCAATATCACCTCCCATAATCCGAACAAACTGTTGGCTAATCGGCAACCCCAGACCCGTTCCCTGCATGGATTTTCGACCTGTTTCGGTTTGTACAAAGGGCTTAAATAATGTGGAAAGTTCCAAGGGAGAAATGCCGGGCCCCGTGTCGGCAATTTCAAAATACAATTGGGATTTGTTTTCTTCTGTGGCGTCTTTTTCAGCTTTGCTGCTGACGCGCAAAGTAACGGTTCCCTGTTGAGTAAATTTAATCGCATTGCCGATTAGGTTAATTAAAACTTGCCGCAATTTAGCTTCGTCTGTTTGAATGTACTGCGGCAAATCATCGGCCTTTTCAAATATTAGGTGCAAACCTTTTGAGTTGGCTTTGAGTTGCAGCATTTCTTTGAGACTGTTGAGAAGGTTGTAGAGATCGAAGCGGCTGGGATTGATGGTAATTTGACCTGCTTCTATTTTGGACATTGACAAAACATCATTGATGAGTTCTAGCAAATGTTCGCCACTGCGGTTAATAATTTCTATGTATTCTTTTTGTTCTTCCGTGATAGAACTGTTGCGGGCCATGACTTGGGAAAAACCGAGAATGGCGTTGAGAGGTGTGCGGAGTTCGTGGCTCATGGAAGCTAGAAATTGGCTTTTGGCGCGGTTGGCAACTTCGGCGTTTTCTTTGGATTTCATCAGTTCTATGGACTGCCTTTGAGTGCGGGCGAGCAATTCCGCTTGCTGTAATGCTACTCCTAGCTGAGTACCGACATCAACTGCAACGTTGATTTCTGCTTCACTCCACTGGCGGGGAGCAGAATTTTGATAGGATGCTAGTAATCCCCAGAGCTTTTTGCCAGAAAAAATTGGTACAATAATGTAGGATTTAGCTTGAAATTTTTCTAGCAATTGGATGTAACAATTATCGAAACCTTGCTGGTAAATATCTGGGACACAAAGGTAAGTTGTACCTCGGCTGTAGGCTCCGCCTTGGGTTTGTTGCAAATAGGTATCGCGTACTTCTTGTGAGGGGCTATCTAATTCTTTGACGACGCAACGGTCGCTGTTTAAAGCGCCTTCAGTTAGGTGAGAATCGGTATCCTGTGCTTGGATGAATGAAACCCACTTGCGGTCAAGGGATTCGGCTACAAATTCGCCACTCCAGTCTGGATTGAAACGGTAAATAGCGACTCGATCGCACTTCATGGTTTGGCGCAATTCTCGGGTTGTGGCGTGAAAAATTTCTCGGATATCTAAAGTTTGCCGCATTCTTTCAATGATGCGGGCGATCGCTCTTTGTCGTAAAGCACTTTCTTGCAGTTCGGTTTCGGCCTGCTTGCGTTCGGTAATATCTACAGCCATTAAAGCACTGCCGATCGCTGTACCGTTATCGTCAATTAGTTGAGTATTGTACCACTCGCAGATGATAATTCTGCCGTCTTTAGTCAGATTTTCGGTAGTGCCGCTGGATTTGGGGTTCAAGTCGTGATTTAAAATCTTAGATAATTGCGGGTGGTAGCTTTCAGGTACGATCAAATCGGAGGCGACTCGACCAATCGCTTCTTCCTCACTGTAGCCAAAAATAGCAACGGCTGCGGGATTCCAAGTGATAATTTCTAAATTGAGGTTTAACTCGATAACTGCGATCGGCGTTTGCTGCAATAAAAATGAGATTCTTTGTTGGGATGCTAGCAGTTTTTCTTCGGCTAATTTTCTGTCTGTGATGTCATTAGCAGTGCCGAGAATTTGTTTGGGTTTACCATCGGGTGTTCTGAGAAATACTGTATCCCAACTGTGCATCCACCGCCATTCACCGTTTTTGTGTTTCATTCGGTATTGACATTCAATGACATCACCGTCTTGGGCTTGCTCCACTTTTTGGACGCTTTCTAAAAGGTTTGACAAATCCTCGGGGTTGAGCAGCGTTGACATCATTGCTGTACCCATATCTTGTATTTCTCGGGCGGTGTATCCGAGCATCGTCGAAATTTGTCGGTTGCTGTAGACATTCCGCTGTTCAATTAAATCGTAAACATACAATAGGTTGGGATTGGAATCGGCGATCGCTTGAATGAAGTGCTGGCTCTCTCTGAGTGCGGATTCTGTTTGTTTACGAACGCTAATATCTCTGGCTACAATAATCACTGAATCTGGAGTCAGCGGAGAAACTTTAGCGTCGAGGCAAACTTCGCGCTCTCCGACTTTAAAGCTATATTCAACATTGATGGTTTGCTGCGTTTTTAGAGCTTGGTGGATGGCCTTTAATACTAAATCTGCTATATGTTTTGGCAAAACTTCGTGGGCGGTTTTGTTAATCATTTCGCTTGGAGGTTTCACCAAATTTGTTGATGCTGTCGGGGCGATTTTGATGCAGCGCCCTTCTGCATTTCTCACTAAAACTGTGTCAGTCATGGCGGCAAAAATCGCCCGTAATTCAGTTTCAGATTCTTGCAGAGCTTGCTCGGCGCGGACGCGGGTGCGAATTTCTGCTTGCAGCACTTTATTTTGCCGATCGAGCTGCTGAATTCGGTTTTTTTCTCGTTCGATCAGTTTAGCTTGAGCGATAGCGAGCCCTACTTGAGCCGCCACAGCTTCTAATAAGTCGATTTCCTCGGAAGTCCATTCCCGGTAACGATCGCACTGGTGCAAACAGATAGCGCCGTTTGCCCTGCCTTGGTAGGAAGTGCGAATTGCCAGCATCGATTTTAACCCAACCTTCTGGCAAATCGGTTGAACAGCTTGCAACAGAGGGTCTGAATAAACATTGTTGGAGGCGATCGCCATATCTTGTATCATCATTTGTACGACGTGAGGATTGCCCCAAATTGGAACAGGTACGTTCCGAATAGATTCGCACTCGGGTTCGAGATACTCTGCCGCCAGAGGAATATCGACTTGAGGGGTAGTAACGTAAGTATGAATCAAACAGCGATTGACGCAGAATGCAAGACCGATTTGAGTTGCAGCTATTTGAAATATTTGTTCGGGCTGCAAGCTTGAGCGAATTTCTTGAGTTATTTTTGCAATCAGCAATTCTCGCTGAACTTGCCGTTCTAAAGCAGCTTTAGCTCCCGCCATTTCTATTTCTGCGTGCTTGCGATCGCTGATATCAAAAAGTACGCCATACCAAACAATATCGCCATTATCGCGCATTTCTGGCCGAGAATTAGATTGCAACCATTTGAGTTTGCCCGACGGTGTAACAATCCGCCATTCACAGGCAAAAGGTTCTAAAGTTTGGGCGCTCGTAGCAATTTGTTTTACCAGATATTCGTCGTCATCTGGATGATTTTGGTCGAAGCAAAAGTCGGGATTTTTTAATATTTCCTCGCTCTCTAATTCGTAAATGTCCCGACAAGCATAACTAATATATTCAAACTTAAAACTTCCATCGGGCTTCTTGATAAATTGATAAAGAACTCCCGGTATATTGACCGCCAATTTCTGCAACCGCGCTTTGCTTTCCCGGAGTGATTGTTCTGTTCGCTTGCGAAATTCTACCTCTTGTTGCAGTTGGGCATTCTGCTCTTTTAATTGTTTTGATAGCTGTTGTATAGTCAATTGACTCTCGATCCGCACTAAAACTTCTTCCACTTGAAAAGGCTTAGTAATGTAGTCAACACCGCCGACTTCAAAAGCTTTGACTTTGTGAATAGTTTCATCAAAAACGCTCAAGAAAATAACCGGAATTTCCCTCATTCTCTCGTTGGATTTCAGTCTGGCACAGACTTCGTATCCGTTCATTTTGGGCATGGCAATATCTAGCAAAATTAAGTCTGGGAGAACGGTTAAATTAGCATTAACCGCCATTTCTCCCGAAATCGCCCGCTGAACTTTATACCCTTCTTTCGTCAATATGTTTGATATAAACCGCAGGTTGTGGGGCTGATCATCAATAATTAAAATGTGAATATTTTCTTTATCTAATATCATTGTTCTCTTACCATTATATTTTTTTTATTGCTAGCAGAAGATTGATGATTTAATAAATTTAGCGCGTAGTTTTCGATCATAATTGTTTATTAATTTTTTTTAAACTCAGCAACCAAAAGAGTTGCTTGAGATATTGATCCATCAAATAACGTATTTTTTTTTTCAAAGTATTAGTTGCTAGTTTTAAGTTGGCAACTAAAATCAACCGTATCTTAATTATATTTAATTCCCCAAACAAATCCCCTTATTTGCTGTCCAAATTAAGTCGGTCGAAAAACAATCATCACTTAGGCACTCCAGACCAAAGCAATCGGATTTTTTAACTTTGTTCAAGGGCTGCGACCAATTATTTTCGTAAAAGCCGGCTGATGCGCCCAGATCAGTTTTTTGCTGGACTTTAGGAGTAAAAGTCTCAGGAGGATAACGCAAGTTTGTGGAGATTCTGCTACCACATTCAAAGGGTTTTAGCAGAGATACACACTGGGACGTACCGCGAGGCGAAGAAACGGGATTTTTTACTCTTGTCGCTGCAACGAAGTATGGCTGTGAAAAACCTCGGTTTCGACGCACCCGCCCATCAGTCTTAAGATATTTAGAGGTGACTAAGCTATCGCGCATGGAAATTGAATATTCGAGGCGGGCGGGACGCCCACCCACTCATTCTTTAATTGTTTTTGACATACAATCAATTTAAATGCCGCAACAGCTTAAGAGTATAGATCGATCATCCCGCGCCCATAGCCTACCCTATAAACTCTTGTATTGGTCTTTTCTCTGCCAGCAATTCCTTAAGTTTAGCAATATTTTCATTGCTAAGGTAAATTTTAATTTCTAGTTCTTGGTCAGCCTCCCACAACAGCAGCATATTATCTTCGCCCAAGGCGATTTCGGGATTGTTTAATTCAAGTGTTTGATATTTAACTTCGGGAATGCCAACGCGAATTACCAGTTCCGATTCCAACTGAGGATAGATATACAATTGCTGTTGCAAATTGTCAAGTTCTAATTTGTCAACAGTGTTGTTACGTTGAACAGGATAATCGGGTTTGTACCAATAGAGAGTTTCCTCCCGAATTTCGGGATTGACTATCACAAATGTTTCGTCAAAACGCTGGGGTTGCCAGTGAATTTCGCTCAGGCCGCCGATTTGCGGAATTAGTCGCTCTACCCAGCTAATTTCTTTGCCGTTGAGGTTTCCCCACCACTGCCTGATATTATCGAGATTTTCAGCATTTTCGGGGTGAGTGCTGCCGGACTGCCAGACTGTTTTTAGTTGTTGCATATACAGATTATCCAGCGAATTTAAATTTGAGATTGCAGGCTTTCAATTGGAGATTCATTCGTTATACAATAATTTTAATGGACTTACCAATTATTTACCACGAAGATTACGTTGCACCTCTGCCACCGAATCACCGCTTCCCGATGGCAAAGTTTGGGATGCTTTACCAGATGCTGCTCGCGGATGGGGTAGCAGATAAATCGCAATTTCACGCTCCCGAACTTCCGCCTCAAGAATGGATTGAATTAGTTCACGACCCCTGCTACGTGCAAGCTTACTGCAACGGGACACTCGATAACAAAGCGACTCGGCGAATTGGTCTGCCTTGGAGTCGGGCCCTGGCTAATCGCACTTGCACTGCGGTTGCAGGAACTGTACTAACTGCCAAGCTCGCTTTAGACTACGGTTTGGCTTGCAATACTGCAGGCGGCACTCATCACGCATTCCCTGCTTTTGGGTCGGGTTTTTGTATTTTTAATGATTTGGCGATCGCCTCTCGCGTCTTGCAAAAAAGTGGTTTAGTTCACAAAGTTTTAATTGTCGATTTAGATGTTCACCAAGGAGACGGAACCGCCGTAATATTCCAAGATGATAGCAGCGTTTTTACTTTCTCGATGCACTGCGAAGTCAATTTTCCAGGCACTAAACAAAAGGGCGATTTAGATGTACCTTTGCCTGTCGGTATGGAGGACGACGAATATTTACAAACATTGGATAAATTTTTACCAGATTTGCTGTCAAATGTCAAGCCAGATTTAGTTTTGTACGATGCTGGAGTAGACCCTCATCACGGTGACAAACTGGGAAAATTAGCTTTAACTGATACGGGCTTATTTCGCCGGGAAATGCAAGTTTTGATGGCGTGTTTGGCTGGTGGCTATCCCGTTGCCTGCGTGATTGGCGGGGGCTATTCCGATGACGCTAAAGGGTTAGTTTACCGACATTCACTGCTGCACCGAGCCGCCAGTCAAGCCTACAGGCATTATCGACTTTGATCCAGAGCGGCGATACTTCCGAAATATGCCACAAAAAACAGTTTCCCTCACCCAAACAAATAAAAATACTATTGGCGATCGCTCCAGCTTGCCAGATGGGTACAAATTGAGCTAAAAAGTGGTTACACAAACAACGGTACTTATGTCGAATGCCAGCGAGTCCAATCACCCGTATCCACTGCTGGTTGTCATTGTTAACTACCGAACCCCTAGTTTGACAATTGACTGCTTGCGCTCTCTAGTTAGCGAAGTGCAATCGCTGCCCGGTATGCGGGTTGCAGTTGCCGACAATGCTTCAGGCGATCGCTCCGTCGAAGAAATTAGTAGTGCGATCGCCACAGAAGGCTGGAACGAATGGGCATCCTTCGTGCCCCTAGACTGCAACGGCGGATTTGCCTTCGGCAACAACGCCCTGATCCGTCCCGCCCTCCAATCCACCAATCCCCCCCCTTACTTCCTGCTGCTCAACCCAGACACCATAGTTCGCCCCGGTGCCCTCAAAGCCCTCGTCGATTTCATGGACACTCATCCCGAAGCCGGCATCGCCGGCAGCCGCTTGGAAGACCCCGACGGCACCCCCCAGGAGTCAGCTTTTCGGTTTCACAACCTCTTGACGGAACTCGATTTTGGTTGGCGGACAGGCTTTATATCCAAGTTATTAGCCAACTGGGCCGCAGCGCCTCCCATTTCCCAAGAAACCTGTCAAACTGATTGGGTAGCTGGAGCCAGCATGATCGTCCGTCGCGAAGTATTTGAAAAGATTGGCTTGCTGGATGAAGCTTATTTCATGTACTGCGAAGAAATGGACTTTTGTCTGCAAGCGAACAAAGCTGGCTGGAGTTGCTGGTACGTACCCGAAAGTCGCGTTGTCCACTTAGTCGGCCAAAGCTCAGGCGTCACTGACACCCAAAAGCCCGCCAAGCGGCGGCCTACCTATTGGTTTGATTCCCGGCGTAGGTACTTTATCAAAAACTACGGCTTGGTTTACACAGCATTAACTGATGTATCCTGGGCTTCGGGTTTTGCAGCCTGGAGGGTGCGCCGCGTACTTCAAGGCAAACCAGATCGCGATCCACCACAATTACTGAGGGATTTTGTATTAAATAGTGTATTTTTTAAGGGGGGTAAGATTGAAAAATCCAAAAACTTTTAAAGGGAGTTGGTAAATCGGTCAAAGCCAACTAAACCAGGTTAACCTAGGCAAGCAAAATATTTTATGATGCAGCCGAGAAATTAGTATTCTCGATCGATACAACCGGATTGCTCCTTCCTCAAAAACCTGATATACCCATTAATATCGTCGGCATCTAGCAAGAGAGTAAACAAGAAATAGTGTGAATTAGACCTTATGGTAACTGAGCAAAACTTAATCACGAGTGAAAATCAAGTAGAAGAACCCAGGCTGGGACTATGGCAGCAAATTAAAGAAGACTGGATTGCTCATGGTCGAGATTGGACAAAACCGGGATTTCGCGCCGTAGCAGTTCAGCGTTTTGGCGTCTGGAGAATGCAGGTAGAACCGAAATTACTGCGGGCTCCTTTGAGCATTCTTTATCGATCGCTCTACCGAAAAGTCCGCAATAGTTACGGGATAGACTTGCCTTACACTGTGAAGCTCGGTCGTCGCGTGGTGATAGAACATCAAAACGCTATTATTATTCACGGATATTGTACGATCGGCGACGACTGCATTATCCGCCAAGGTGTAACGCTGGGAAACCGCTATTTGGACAAGCCTCTAGAATCCCCTCAATTGGGCGATCGGGTTAACGTCGGCGCTGGTGCAAAAATCCTCGGAAAAGTAAACTTGGGAGACGACGTAAATATCGGTGCCAATGCTGTAGTTTTATCAGATATTCCAGCAGGTCAAACTGCCGTTGGTATCCCAGCCAAAATTATCAAATCCCGCCCTGCTGAAAACAATACTTAAATCATTGTCTTCCTTATGCCTTTTTCTTCCTCCTATAACTCTGCGGAGATTCAATAAATCAATCTACCTAGTCAAGTTATATAGCAATCCTTGCAGGAGTAGTAAATTTTTTACCCCACCCCAGCCCTCCCCGAACTCGCGGGGAGGGAGTAAGAAATTCACAAATGATGCGAGAATTGCTATAGAGCCCTGTTAATGTAAACCGCACAAATAGGCACAATTGTCTACATCATCAAAACACTGCACAAACAATGGTTGAGTCAATCACTAAGCCAACAGTTTCTGCTACTGAAGCAGACTGGAGCCGCGAAAAACCCAGCAAGTGGTGGGAGCCTAGTCGCCAACTGCTCAAATCTATCCGTAACTATCAAAAGTGGCAGCAGCAGGGTGGGATTTTAGGCTATTTTTTATGCCGTTTGAACATCATCGAGTATCGATTCTGGAGCGTTGTAACTGCAACAGACATCCCTTTAAACTGCCAAATACAAGGAGGACTGGTGCTGCCTCATCCTAATGGCATTGTCATTCATCCCAGTGCTTCCATTGGCCCTAACTGTCTGATTCTTCAACAGGTGACAATTGTTGCTGATGTCAAAATCGGCGGTCACGTCGATATCGGTGCAGGAGCGAAAATTATTCGCTCCGTAACGATCGGCGATCATGCTTTAATTGGTGCCAATGCTGTGGTGACTTGTGACGTGCCACCAGGTGCAACCGCAGTAGGAATACCGGCAAAAATAATCGAAAAAAAACCCAGGGAGTCTGAAAAATAATTTCTAGAAGTCGCAGAAAAATTATGAAATTAGCTCGACTTTTATTAAAATATAAAAGGAACTGCTCAGTAGTGGAATTCAAGAGGTAAAACTTGCAACAAATTGGATTAGTGGCGATCGGACGAAATGAAGGGCAGCGCCTCCGCCAATGCCTAGTCTCGGCCACGGAAAAAGTTGCCCGCGTCGTCTATGTCGATTCCGGCTCCACAGACGGTAGCCTAGATTTAGCCCGATCGCTCGGAGCCGATACAGTAGAACTAGACTTATCTATACCGTTTACCGCAGCACGCGCCAGAAACGAAGGCTTTGCTCGCTTGCTGAAACTAGCACCCGACATCGAATTTGTCCAATTTGTGGATGGCGACTGCGAATTGGTTGACGGATGGATCGATCGGGCCTACAGCGAACTCACAGCCAAACCCAACGTAGCAGCAGTGTGCGGGCGCAGGCGCGAACGATACCCCGAAGCCACCATCTACAACCAACTGTGCGACATCGAGTGGGATACCCCCATCGGCGAAACCAAAGCCTGCGGTGGCGATTTCATGATGCGCGCAGCAGCATTTCAGCAAGTCGGCGGTTTCAATCCGGCACTCATCGCCGGCGAAGAACCAGAAATGTGCGTGCGGTTGCGCCAAAAAGGTGGGAAAATCCTCCGCTTAGATGCAGAAATGACCCTGCACGACGCGCAAATGACCAGTTTCGCTCAGTGGTGGAAGCGGGCTCAAAGAGCGGGTCACGCCTATGCCGAGGGTTCCTGGATGCACGGAAGCGAACCAGAGCGCCATTGGGTCAAAGAAACCCGAAGCACCTGGCTGTGGGGATTAGTCTTACCAGCCCTAGCCTTGGCAATGACATGGCCGACAAAAGGCTGGAGCTTGTTACTATTGAGTGGCTACCCCTTAGCAGCCTATCGCACCTATAACTATTATGTAAAGCATGGGGATATCGCAACTAAAGACGCTGCCATCTACGCTTTGTCATGCGTATTAGCCAAATTTCCCCAGCTACAAGGTCAAATCCAGTTTCACCAGCGCCGATTGCTGGGGCAGCAGAGCAAACTAATCGAATACAAAACAACCAACTCTATTAATTCAGCCAGCTAGAATTACAGCTAACGTCCCAGAAAGTCAACCCCTGAGTAGCAAAGAAATGAGTAATAAAAGATTAAACTTTTTACTAATTGTAGATAAGTGCAATCCTGACCACGAATTTCAAAGGTGGTACCCGCCACGTGATTTATCCGTAGAATCAATCCCAAATCTCAAATCGAAAATCCTCAAGAAAGAGCATTTATCCGTGGGGTCGCCTCTAAAATCTAAAATCTAAAATCTAAAATCGATTGACTGGGCATCTGTACCTTTGGTGGGCTACTATTTTTTTCAACAAATCAACAACTTAGTTGATGCAACCCTTGTTACCCATATTAGAAATAAACCTGCTATCGAAAAACACTCGGAATACGGAAAAATTTTATACATGGAAGAAGGAAACTTAAGCAAACAATATTATAAAATAGTCGCCAATATTACCGCAAATGGGCGAGTAAATTGGCCTCTTCATAATGCTTTGAGCTACCCAATTTATGAAGAATTTAATCAGTAAGTATATCCAAAATTTAAAGGAAAGATCCTCAACGGAGATTATGACATATAGCGGTTCTCAAGCATGGTGAGGTATGCCCAGGGAGGCCACGGAGGCCACGGAGGCCTATGCTGGATAGTACCTCATCTTTCGCTCGAAAGGCTATAGTTGATGCAATTACCCCGATGATGCCGCGATATCCGTTTAAGGTAGTCAGTGTTTGTCAGCAGACTCCTTTTATTCTAGGGCCTGTGAATGGGGGTATTCCCTTTCCACCCGCCTTTAAAGAAACGGCCAGACAATAATTTGCTCAATTTAACTTTTTGAGAGCCGTTGGTGGAGCATTAATTCCCGGCTATGTAGAAACTTACAAAAAAGCCGACAAAATCCTAGCCGGTTCCACCTATACTTTAAATATGCTAAAGGATTTGTTTGCAATCCCTGACCAAAGAATTGATTTGTTCTACGAAAATGGCATTTCCTAGGAATTTTTAAATCAGACAAATATCCCCAAGAAAGATGTCAATCATATCAATTTGCTTTTTTTGGGCAGATTAGTGCCTTACAAATGCGCCGATATTGTCATAGAGTCTATTGGGAAATTAGCCCAGGCCATTAAAAGTAAAATAAGCTTAAAAATAGTAGGGGAAGGCTCGGAAAGAAATAACTGGGGAAATCGAGTGAAGGAGCTTAATTTAGGCGAAATAGTCAGCTTTTTAGGATGGGTAAATCAATCAGAAACTCTGGATTATTACAGGAAAGCCGATATTTTTTCTTTTCCTTCGATCAGAGACTTTGGCGGCGCAGTGGTAATGGAAGCTATGGATTGCGGACTCCCCTGCATAGTTGCCAATAACGGCGGTATTGGTGAATACGTGAATGAAGATACTGGTTTTAAGATAGAGCCGATTTCTAGAGAGTATCTCACTCAGGAGTTGACAAGTAAAATTCAGATGTTGGTCGAAGATGCTCGGCTGCGGGAAAGTATGTCAGCTAAGGCGATCGAAAAAGCCCAAAAATTTGCGTGGGAAAACAAAGCCATAAAAATCTTCGATATTTACGAAAAGATGCTCGGTGAGAAAAGGGTTAGTGCATCGACATAGTAGAGCGATATTGTTGAGTTAAAAATTTGAAAGCAGGTACGAAATGAAGGCAAAAATTGGATACTTTATTCCACAATTTCCCGGACAAACACACATTTTTTTATGGTCGTAGCGAAATTTTCTTGCAGAACTTGGAATTGAAACAGATTTAGGATCAACTCAACCGCCCCGAAAGCATCTCAATGAAAGCAGCTCAGCTAGAAATTGGAGTTTTGAGGCTCTCTTGCTGCGAGGCTCTCTTGCTGCGAGGAAAGAGACAGGAGGAAAGAGGAAGAAGGAAGGAACCCGAAGAAGTGTTTTTACAAATATGAGATGCTCCCACCGCCCCCCTGAGCGATCGCTTTTCACGTACTGAAGTCGGTCGGATTTATTATCAGTCTTCCCCTAGTAAGTAAACTCTTAAAAAAGCATGGATATGTCAAGCTAACAGCACAAAAAAAGCCCACAATAGGAACTAATAAAAATCGTAATTCTCAATTTGCAAATATTGCTATCCTCGACACACAGTATAGACAAGTAGGCAATCCCATTAGTAGTTTCGATACCAAAAAGAAAGAAGTTTTAGGTAATTTGTATCGTCCCGGTACTCTTTATACAACCGAACATGTCATTACTTTAGACCAGGATTTTTGGAGTTTAGGTTACGGGAAAGTGATGACACATGGAATTTACGATTGCCAAAAAAATCGAGGGTATGTAACATTAGGTAACAGTAAGGATACCAGTGAATTTGCTTGTAAATTCATCAAACACTGGTGGGACAATTATGGAAAAGCCGCCTATCCGAATGCCAATTCGATTTTAGCTAAGTGTGATGGTGGCGGCCGCAATAATGCTAATCATTATATCTTGAAACAAAATTCACAAAAGTTAGTAGATGAAATCGGAATTGAACTCAGAATCGCTCATTATTTTTCCTTTGTAACTAAATATAATTTCATTTAACATCGACTCTTTCATCATATTACCAGAGCTTGTCAAGTAGTGATTTTTACAAGTGTAGATTTTCTCAAAAATATCAGGAAAAAACTCACACTAACCCGGGTCTGTCTGTAGTTGTAAATGTGGTAGATAAAATCTATAAAATTGGTAGAAAGGTGACTGAGGATTTCCAAAAAAATCTAAAATTGTTTTTGATGAATATTTATCCAAATGGAATTATCGAGCCGTACCTCAACTCACTCATTAATCAAGTTATTAATTTTTCATTCCTGATTTAATGTGATATCTTCCATCCTTCTCAAGAGTTGAATGTTCGTGTGTGGCGTTGCTCCGCCGCCGCCTGTAGAGGGATTGTGCTGCTATGATGAAAGAAGTTAACGAAAATTTACATTAAGAGCCGTGACTGCACAACAATTAGTATCTGCAACAAGTTTTGAAAAGCTAATTTGGACTTGGAAAGGTCACAAAATCCAATATACCGTCCAAGGAACGGGCCGCCCTCTGATCTTGATTCACGGATTTGGGGCTTCGATCGGACATTGGCGACAAAATATCCCCCCACTAGCAGACGGCGGCTATCGCGTATTTGCGCTGGACTTGCTGGGATTCGGTGCTTCCGCCAAACCAGCCCTAGATTACACTCTGGAATTGTGGGAAGAATTGCTGACTGATTTCTGGGCGGATCTGGTACAGGAACCGGCGGTATTTGTGGGGAATTCGATCGGCGCTTTGCTGAGTTTGATGGTAGTCGCCAACCATCCAGAAATATCAGCCGGCGGTGTCTTAATCAACTGTGCTGGCGGGCTCAACCACCGACCGGACGAACTAAATTTCCCGCTGCGAGTAGTGATGGGGACTTTTACTAAATTAGTTCGATCGCCCCTGATCGGCCCCTTCGTCTTCAACAACATCCGCCAAAAACACCGCATCCGCAACACCCTGCGCCAAGTCTACGGGAACCGCGAAGCCATCACTGACGAACTCGTAGAACTCCTCCACGCCCCATCCTGCGAGCCCGGAGCTCAACAAGTGTTTGCCTCAATTCTCACAGCCCCTCCAGGCCCTCAACCGTCAGAATTGCTGCCCAAAGTCGATCGTCCGTTATTGGTACTTTGGGGCGCAGACGACCCCTGGACTCCAATCGCCGGCAGCCAGATTTATCAACAATTGGCCGCTAACGATAAACCAGTGAAATTTGTGTCAATTCCCAACACAGGCCACTGTCCCCACGACGAGCGGCCGAGTGAAGTCAACGCTCTGATTTTGGACTGGCTGCTGGAAGTGAAGTAAAATTTTTAAGATCGAGGCAACCCGGGGGCGATCGAGTCAAACCCTTGCAGTGCAAAAGTTTTGCCTCGCTCCTCCGCACCGGCACCCCGGCAGCAGCCGACTCAAAAAACTATTTTTGTAAAAAGTATTGACACAATTTACTGAGTCAGCTATATTGATGGACGTGTGAGGAGCGAACCAGAAGAAGCACCGAGACGAAACACGGCCAGTCGTCGGTGCTTTTTCTGTTGAAACCCATTTTTAAGAGTTTGAAATTATCTATAAATTCACATCCAGAAGATCTGTAAGCCCGCCCCGCTTTCTTCGCGTTCTTAGCGTCTTCGCGGTTCGTTAAATAAATATTCCGATGTTGCAAAAAAAGTAATTGACTGCACTTGATCTCGAAAAATCCGAAAGTGTGGATTTTTTTTAATCATCAAAATTTGATTGCAGAAAACTCAAAACTAGAGAGTTATATAATAATAAATTGTCCCTGAGTCGGGGCGGGTTGATATACATTTTTTCCAAATGTCCCTAAACCCGCCCCTGCGGTATTGGTGCTACAAATATCAACGATCGCCCAAAACAAATTGTTCGATCGCAGCCACCACCCCATCTTCCTCCACATCCGGCGCCACCCAATCAGCAGCAGCCTTCACGCCATCAGGAGCATTTCCCATCGCCACGCCCACACCCGCGTAGGCAATCATTTCTACATCATTAAAATTGTCGCCGATCGCCATCACGTTCCCCGCCTGCAAACCCAAAACTTCCTCCGCTAAATACTGCACCGCATCTCCCTTATTCGCCAAAGGATGCGTAGCTTCAAAAAAAGTAGCAACCGATTGAGTCAAATAAAGCTCCGCAGGCGTGTAGCGCTGCCGCATACTGCTGAGCAAGCCGTCGAGTACCCCCGGATTCTCGCACAATGCCAAAACTTTCGTCGGTTCCCCCGGAATATCTCGCCGCAAATCTTTAATCACTCTTGGTTCAATGCCCGATCGTTCGGCATAAATTCGGGTAGCTGCGGTAATTTCCGGCACGTAAAGTTGGTCGTCAATGTAGAAATGGATCGAAAGCAGCGATCGCAAATGCGGTTCTTCAAAAGAATCTAACAGTTGCAGAGCAGTTTGTTTCGACAGTGGCAAGTGCCTGAGCCGTTTTTGAGTAGCGTGATCTTGAATCCATGCGCCCTGGTAGCAAATCAGTGGCAATGTTGAGCCGATGTCGCGGTGAAAACGCAAAGCTGATCGGTACATCCTGCCCGTAGCGACGGCTACTTTCACTCCCCGCGACTCGGCAGCCAAAATTGCCTGCTTGACTGGTTCTCGGATGGTATTTGACAAACCTGCGATCGTGCCGTCTATATCCACTACCAGCAATTGAATGTCTGCGGTGCCAAAAGCGCGATCGGTCGCATTAGCTGGATTTGAGGCAGTTATATTCTGCATGATTTTTTTAGATTTTAGCTGTTGATTTGCACGCACCCGTTTATTTTGGCACTGGCGGGATAGCAAAGTGTGACTTCTGATTTTTTGAAGACTAAAATAATATATAGCAATCCTTGCAGGAGTCGTAAATTTTTGACCCCACCCCAACCCTCCCCTTATCAAGGGGAGGGAGTAAGAAATTTACAAATGATGCGAAAATGGCTATAGATAACTAAATAAGCGACAAAAAAAGTATCGAGGAGGACTCTTTAGGGATGGATTTAGCTAAGCTATATAATAGTAGCCAGTTTACTGCCGTAAAAACCGCCCTCGATCGATGTGTATTTTCACTTACTTAATAATACTTGTGATCAAAAATAATGCAACTATAAGCCGACGCTCCCAACCTTTATATAATCAATGCTTCCCAATCTAAAATCTAAAATCTAAAATCTAAAATTGTATAACCGCATCTTGGAAATTACCCCCAACTATCATGATTTTTCTTCCGGGATACCGCATTGATGGAGAACTTTATACAAACTCTCACACAGTTATTTATCGAGGTCTGCAGCTTGAGGAACAAAAACCCGTTATCCTCAAAACTCTCACCCCGGCATACCCTACCCCAGCCCAAATATCCCAACTGCTGCACGAATCCGAAATTCTTAAAAATTTGAATTTGCCCGGAATAGTCAAGCTTTACAAAATAGAAACATACAATCACTTTCCGGTTTTAGTTTTAGAAGATTTTGGTGGGATTTCCCTAAAAGACTTTCTCAGCAACAAGCAGCTAGAGTTACAACAATTTCTGCATATGGGCATCAAACTAGCAGAAACTCTTGGGCAACTCCACGAACACCACATTATCCATAAGGATATTAAACCCAGCAATATTATTGTCAATATCGAGACAGGAGATGTCAAGATTGCTGATTTTGCGATCGCTTCCCTGCTACCGGGCGAAAACCCCGCCCCCAGCCATCCCCATTTACTCGAAGGCACTCTCGCCTATATGTCTCCTGAACAAACGGGACGCATGAATCGGGCGATCGACTACCGCACCGATTTTTATTCTTTAGGCGTCACCTTTTATGAGATGCTTTGTGGCGAATTGCCTTTTAAGGCGATCGATCCTATGGAACTAGTACACTGCCATATTGCCAAAACGCCAGTTTCTGCTTGGGAAAACAGAAAGCAAAAAGTAGAAAGCAGAAGCATCGAAGGCAGAATCAATCAAGTAGGAACCAAGGAGATTCCTCAAGTCGTTTCCGATATCGTCATAAAACTCTTAGCAAAAACAGCCGAAGACAGGTATCAAAGTGCTTTGGGAATTTTGTACGACTTGGAAAATTGTCTCGATCAACTGCAAACTACAGGCGAAATTTCCCACATAACCCTCGGCGAGCAAGATCAGTCAAGTCACCTGCAAATTTCCCAAAAATTTTACGGGCGAGAAGCCGAAGTTAATATGCTTCTCAGTATCTTCCAGCGTATGAGGCGGGGTACTACAGAAATCGTGCTGATTTCTGGTTCTGCAGGTGTGGGCAAATCGTCGTTAGTATATGAAGTTTACAAGCCGAGTCGGCGGGAAAACGGGTATTTTATTGACAGCAAATTTGAGCAATTTAAGCGCGATATTCCCTACGCTTTTTTGCTCCAAGCTTTTCAAGATTTGTTGCGGCAAATATTCACAGAAAATGCCGCCGAAATCCATGTTTGGAAACAAAAAATTTTAAAAGCACTCGGCGGCAACTGCCAAGTAATTATTGAAGCTATTCCCGAAGTAGAACTGATTGTCGGGCCGCAGCCCCCCGTCCCAGATTTAGGAGCAAATGAATCTCAAAATCGCTTTAATTTAGTATTTCAAAACTTCATCCGCGTCTTTGCTCAAAAAGAACACCCCCTAGTAATTTTCCTGGACGATTTGCAGTGGATCGATTCAGCATCTCTCAAGTTAATAGAACTGCTAGCAACTGACCTGAGAACTCAATATTTATTAATAATTGGAGCTTATAGAGAGCAGGAAGTAGATGCAAATCATCCCCTAATGCTGACCGCCGAAGCAATTAAAAAAGCAGGCGGCACTGTGAGCGCGATCGCCCTTTCGCCTTTAGACATAAGCAGCGTCAACCAATTCATTGCCGATACTTTGAACTGCGCCCCCGAAAAATCCCTAAGTTTAGCAGAATTGCTTTGGCGAAAAACCGCTGGAAATCCCTTCTTTTTAACTCAATTAATAAAATTTCTTTACTCAAAAAGTTTGATTCAATTTAAACTTTCACCCTCGAATAATTTGGTCAAGCTAGCTGAACCTAACCTGTCGGGATTAGCGCAACCAATCTCAGAGCAAATTGTGAAAAAATGCCATATCACAGGCGAGTGGCAGTGGGATATCGAACAAATACAAGAAATGGGAATAACTGACAATGTTCTAGAATTAATGATAGACAACATTCAGAAACTTTCAGAGAATACCCAGGAACTGCTTAAATTAGCCGCTTGTATCGGGAACAAATTTGATTTGAAAACTCTCTCGACAATCGCCGAACAACCTCTGGCGTCCGCAGCAACCGACCTCGGTGAGGCACTTCAGTCAGGTCTGATTTTACTCGTGAATAACACATACAATATTCCGATCACACTAGCAGCAAGCACAGAAGTAACAGACACAATATCTAGAGACTTTACCGATAAATTTTCCCTGCCAGTGGCTGATGTTTCGAGCGCCATTTACAAATTTTTGCATGAGCGAGTGCAGCAAGCAGTTTATGCTTTAATATCGGATTATCAAAAACAAGAAATTCATCTAAAAATCGGCAATTTTTTACTAAAAAATGCACCGCCAGAGCAATTAGAAGAGCATATTTTTGATACCGTAAACCAACTAAATTCGGCCAAAGGAATCATCCGCAGCCAATTAGAACAATTTCAATTATCCCAATTAAATTTAATTGCAGGTTGCAAAGCAAAAGCAAGTGCAGCTTACGAACTTGCCCTCAAATATTTAACCGCAGGTATTGAACTGCTTCCCCCCGAAAGTTGGCAAAGTGACTACGACTTGACTCTTGCACTCTACGAGTCAGCAGCAGAAGCTGCTTACCTCAATACCGAATTTGAACCAATGGAAAAATGGGCGATAATTGTCCTGCAACACGCAAAAAATGAACTAGACAAAATCAAAGTGTTTGAAATCAGAATCATAGCTTGTGCGATGCAAACCAAACTTCAAGAATCGGTAAAAATTGGTCGGGAAGCACTAAGAATGTTAGGAATCAACTTTCCAGAATCGCCGATTCCCCTCCACATTCAGCAAGCACTGGCTAAAACTGCCGCTTATTTAACAGAAATAAAAATAGAAGATTTAATTAACTTACCGATTATGACAAATCCGCACAAATTAGCAACTATGCGCGTGCTTTCCAGTATGTTTTCAGCTACATTTATAGTTGAACCTGTGCTGCTGCCACTGATTGTGTGCGAGCAAGTTAATTTATCTATTAATTACGGCAACTCTACTTTTTCTGCCTTTGGTTATGCTAATTACGGAGCAATTTTAAAAGGAATAGTTAGAGATATTGAATCGGGCGATCGCTTTGGTCAATTAGCTTTAAATTTGAGCGATAGATTAAATGCGTTAGAATTCAAGAGCAAAACGCTTAATTTAGTAGCCTTCATTTTGATGAATGGCAAGCATCACGTTAAAGACTCTTTGCCGCTATTAGAGGAGGCATATCAAAGCGCGCTAGAAAATGGGGATTTAGAATCTGTCGGATATTCAGCCGTAAATATTTGTCAGTCTTTGTATTTCATCGGTCAAGAATTGCCACAACTGGAACGGAGAATGGTAACTTACAACCATTTGCTGTTTCAACTCAAGCAAGAAACTGTATTGACGTGGAATCAAATATATCGGCAAACTATTTTGCAATTGATGGGAAAACTGGAAAGTCCACACCTTGTGTTAGGTGAATCATACAGCGAAGAAAAATTGTTGTCGCTGCTGTTGAAAGCTAACGATCGGGTGGGACTACAGCACTTTTATTTGCAAAAATTAATACTAGCGTATTTATTTGGAGATACCGCTACAGCGCTAGAAAATGCAGCGCAAGCAGAAGTATATTTAGACGGAGTTGCAGGCTTTATTAATGTTTCTGAATACCAGTTTTACGATTCTCTAGCCCGCCTAGCAGCCTATCCATTTGCCACAAATGAGGAACAAGAAGAGCATATTTTTTACGCTGTAAGCAACCGAAAAAAACTGCAACAAAAAGCGCTTTCTGCACCCATGAATCTTCAGCACAAATGCGACTTACTTACAGCAGAAAAAGCGCGTGTTTTGGGCAATGTTGTGAGAGCTATGGAATATTACGATCGCGCAATTGAAGGAGCCCAAGAAAACGGATACATACAAGTACAAGCACTAGCAGCAGAATTGGCAGGAGCATTTTATCTATCCATAGGACGAGAAAAAAATTCTAAAACTTACTTGACAGAAGCGCGTTATTGCTATCAGCGCTGGGGAGCAACAGCCAAAGCAGCGCATTTAGAATCCAAATACTCGCACTTGCTAACTTCAGGCTCGATTTCAACTAATATTGAAACTCACAAATCTACCAGCAGCGCTTCCACTACGAACGACGCTGCAGGCGTGCTAGACTTGACTACCGCAGTGAAAGCATCGCAAACCTTAGCTGGCGAAATAGTTCTAGACAAACTGCTGGCAAAAATGATGAAAATTGTTATTGAAAATGCCGGGGGCCAACGAGGGTTTTTAATACTAGAAAAAGAGGGTCAATGGGTGATTGAAGCATCAGGATCTGTAGATGTCGATCGCGTTGCTGTCATGCAATCAATTCCGATAGATATTGTAGCCGACGATCAAGAAGTAACTTGGCTGGCAGTTGCAGTTGTGAATTACGTCGCCCGCACCCAGGAAAGTATAGTTTTAAACGATGCCACCCGCGAAGGACAATTTACTCGCACACCCTATATAATGGCCGTTCAACCTAAATCAATTCTTTGCACTCCGTTAATTAATCAAGGCCAACTCACTGGCATTCTATATTTAGAAAACAACCTGACTACAGGCGCTTTTACACCAGACAGGTTAGAAATATTAAAACTGCTGTCTTCTCAAATTTCTATCTCCATCGAAAACGCCCAACTTTACGACAATTTGCACCAATTTAATCAGAATCTCGAAAATTTAGTACAGCAGCGTACCTCCGAACTCTCCCAAACTTTAGAAGACTTAAAATCGGCTCAAAATAAACTGGTAGAATCGGAAAAAATGGCTGCCCTCGGCGGGTTGGTTGCAGGTGTTGCCCACGAAATCAATACTCCCATCGGCATCGGCATCACCGCCGCCTCCCTGCTTGCTGAAAAAGCCACAAAGTTTTTTGAGGTTTACAGTAACGGCCAAATAAAACGTTCCGAGTTAGAAAAGTTTCTGGATACCGCCATGCAAAGCAGTAATATGATCTTATCTAACCTCACGCGGGCAGCCGACTTGATTCACAGTTTTAAAGAAGTAGCTGTGGATCAGTCGAGCGAGTTAAAACGCACGTTTAATGTTAAAAACTATCTAGAGGAAATTTTGACATCCTTAACAGCCAAACTAAAAAGAACTAAGCACAAAATAGAGATTAAGTGTGATGAAAATATTGTAGTGGACAGTTACCCCGGCGTAGTGTGTCAAATTGTGACAAATCTGGTGTTGAATTCCCTAATTCACGCCTACGATGGAGAGGATGAAGGAATTCTGGCTTTTGATTTCAAACTAGAGGGCGATCGGCTAATATTTGAATATGCCGATAACGGCAAAGGAATTGACCCAGAAAATCTCAGTAAAATTTTTGAACCATTTTTTACCACCAAAAGAGGTCAGGGAGGCACGGGATTGGGACTGCACATTATTTATAACCTTGTTACTCAAAAACTAAAAGGCACAATTAGCTGCACAAGTCAAGTCAATAAAGGCACAAGGTTTATGATTGAATTTCCCGCTAAAATGAGCAATTAGTTATTAGACCGCCAACATGGATATAAGTTTTATATAGGAGAACGATATATGTCAGAAGCTAGTAAAAACCTGTTGGCTGCAGGCGATGACGAATTAATCGCGGTGGGGGACGATGAATTAATATTTGCCGAGGAAGACGAGGCGGAAGAAAAACCGCTAGAAGAAAGTTGGAAAATACTAATTGTCGATGATGAAATAGAAATTCATAATATTACTAAACTAGCGTTAAGCGATTTTAAATTTGAAGGTAAAACTATAACATTTATTAGCGCTTACTCAGGAAAAGAAGCTAAAGAAATAATCCAAAATAACTACGACATAGCATTGATTTTACTCGATGTAGTTATGGAAACAGAAGAAGCAGGCTTGGAAGTAGTTAAATACATCCGCGATATTTTAAATAATCAAGTAGTGCGAATTATTTTACGCACTGGACAGCCCGGACAAGTACCAGAAGATGTAGTAATTGTCAGCTACGATATCAATGATTACAAAACCAAAACAGAACTTACTAACAAAAAATTATTTACCACAGTAGTCACCGCACTGAGAGCATTTAGATCACTCAATCAAATCGAATCCAGCAAAAGCGAACTCGAAAAAATAGCCGCCGCATCAGCCCGTTTTGTACCCCGTGAATTTTTGAAGTTTCTCAAAAGAGAAAGCATCGTTGATGCCAGACTAGGAGACTCTGTACAAGCAGAAATGACGATTATGTTTGCCGACATTCGCTCATTTACAAGTCTGTCAGAAAGTATGTCTCCCCGAGAAAACTTTGAATTTCTTAACTCTTACTTAAGCCGAGTTGGCCCTGTTATCCGCCAGTACAACGGTTTTATAGATAAATACATTGGTGACGGGATTATGGCTTTGTTTCCTAACAGGGCTGAAGATGCTGTGCAAGCAGCAATTGAGATGCAGCAGCAAGTGAAAATTTATAACAGACACAGGCAAAACAGTGGCTATCAACCTATTTCGATAGGGATTGGTTTGCATACGGGGACTTTAATGTTAGGTACGATTGGCGAAGCGGAACGAATGGAAAGTACGGTAATTTCTGATGCCGTTAATTTAGCTTCCCGCGTGGAAGGATTGACAAAGCTTTATGGAGTTAGTATTGTAGCTAGCGTCCAAACCCTTTGCCGGATAGACGATCCTCAACATTACAAGTGCCGGTTTCTCGATCGCGTTCAAGTAAAAGGAAAACAAACACCCGTTGCTGTATTTGAAATTTACGATGGCGACTCGCCGACAATGATCGAACTAAAAGCACAAACTCAAACTTATTTTGAACAGGGAATTTTTTTTCACTACCAGCAGCAATTCGCGCAAGCAAGGCAAATGTTTCTACGTGTTTTGCAAGTCAACAAGTATGATAAGGCAGCAGCTTTTTATGCAGAAAGGTGCGATATGTTGATGAAGAATGCAGTCATTATGACACTGGAAGGAATAGAGATATAGGTAATGGGGAATGGGGAATGGGGCATGGGGCATGGGGCATGGGGCATGGGGCATGGGGCATTGGGAGTTGGGAATTGGGCCGAAAAGAATTAGGAAATGGGCATCACCTAAGATAGTGAACAGTGAACAGTGAACAGTGAACAGTGAACAGTGAACAGTGAACAGTGAACAGTGAACAAATAACTTAATTTATGCGCTTCAAATCCCTTGATGTTTTTCGCGGAATTGCGATCGCCTCGATGATTCTAGTCAACAACCCCGGCAGTTGGGAACAGGTGTATCCGCCACTAGAACACGCAGAATGGCACGGCTGTACGCCGACAGACTTAGTATTTCCCTTTTTCCTGTTCATAGTTGGCTGCGCGATGTCTTTCTCGCTGTCTAAATATCTTCAAAATTATCCAAAAATTGGAATAGAAACCTCAATAATTACACAAACACAGGAAAAATCCGAATCCGCCAAAAACCCTCTTCCTTTTTCCTCCTTCCTTCTCCCTTCTTCAAATATTTACTGGCGAATTGCGCGCCGCGCCGCGATTCTATTTCTATTAGGATTGCTGCTAAATACATCTTCGATCACCCTTGACGTACTTCTCAACAGCGCCCCAGTGGAAAACTTCGGTAAAATCCGCATCATGGGAGTATTGCAACGCATCGGCTTAGCTTATTTCATCAGTGCGATCGCCATTCTCAACCTTTCCCCCCGCAATCAAAAACTGCTCGCTGTTGCCGTACTTTTGGGCTATTGGGGCGCACTAACCGTATTTGCTGTAGGGGGGTACACTGCCGGCGAACTTACGCCAGAAGGAAATTTAGGGGGATATGTCGATCGGCTAATTCTCGGTAGCCAACACCTGTACAAAGGCGGCCCCTTCGATCCAGAAGGATTGTTGAGTACCTTACCCGCAGTTGTCACAGTCCTCACAGGCTACTTTACCGGAGAATGGCTGCGAGTACAGCAAATAAAAACCCGCACCAGTATCAACTTAGCAATCTGCGGTCTCAGTTGCGTGGTAATCGGCCACTTGTGGGGATTTCTATTTCCGATCAACAAACAACTTTGGACAAGTTCTTATGTAGTTTTTACTGCTGGTTTGGCGTTGCTATTGCTAGCATTTTGCTACGAAACAATTGAAGTGCGAAATTGGAAATGGGGGAGGCCGTTTGAAATCATGGGATTGAATGCAATTTTCCTGTTTGTCGCCTCCGGTATAGTTGCCAGAATTCTGTTGAAAACTCATATCGGTACTGGTGCAAATGCTCCAACAACTTACAGTTGGATTTATGAAAACTGGTTTGTGCCTTGGGCGGGGCCACTCAATGGTTCCTTAGCGTTTGCCGTGACTGCGGTCTTATTTTGGTGGTTAATTTTGTATGGAATGTACCGCCGTCGTTGGGCGATTAAAATTTGAATGGTGGGTTGTTAAACAAGCGCGTTTGCTGGTAAGTGGTGAGCAAGGGGCTTGACAATTAAAAGCTGTCTGTAGTATAATGTTTATATATTTTTTTACGGTTTTTGACGTGGATATTCTAATTGAGTCAACAAGGGAATTTGAGAAAGATATTGCGCTGCTAAATGAAGATGAGAAAGCCGCAGTAATTCAAAAAATTAATTATTGTGCCAGCCTTTTTCCTACTCAAAAATCAAATGTGTATCGCAAGCTGCGTCGTCTCCCGCTATCGTCAGACCTGAATGGTTACGAGTCTTCGCTTTATACGCTACGAATTTCTCAAAAACTAAGAGTGGTTTTGGCGGTTGACGAAGACCCAATTTTTGGGCAAGCTATTTTTACTCTTTTTCGAGCAATTCAACACGACGAACTCGATCGAGCGTATAAGGGTGTAGCAGAGTCTTTGTATCAAGACCTACTTCAGCGCGATCGAGAAACTGCCTAGATATAATCAGCTTAAGTTATGGCGCAAAACCTTATTCTCTGTGATGAATATGGCATTATTTACGAAGCTATGAAAATTTTGCCAGATGACGAGCTAAAGATTAGTTTTCTGGAAGCTTTAGCAGAACTTGAAGACCAGGAATGTCACAGGACGAGACAATTTCCCAAAACGAGACTGCATAAAGTTAAGGGTGTGAAGCAGGCAGTTTATCGTGCTGATATTGATAAAGTCTCAGGCTGGCGCATCCACGTTCAGTACGTCAACGGACAGATTCATCTCAAGGATATTATTGAAGGGCAAAGACACGACAATGTAATTGAGGTGATTAAATCAAAGAAATCCCGCTACCAGTAATCCTAGCAAAGATATAATCTATAAAAATCCAGTGGGGATTTAGCGATGGAAACTAACAGATCGTTCGAGCAAAGTGATACCTGGATTGAAAAAGATTGTCTTGATGTCACAACCTTTTCTTTGCAATAGGCAGCTACTATATTTCATAGCGACCCCGAAATTTTAGGGGGAACTCCTGTCTTTATTGGTACTCGCGTCCCGATCGAGACTCTACTTGATTGTCTCGAAGCCGATGATTGGCTAAATGAGTTTCTAGACCATTTTCCTAGTGTCAGTCGCGATCGAGCGATTTGAGTTCTCGCAATGATACGATCGCCACATAACAACATTTAACGTTTATTGATGTCCGCTTCCTCAACATCGATCGCCTGCAGGATCGGAAATCCGATCGCACACCCGCCACAACTTCCACAAATTACGGCCCCAACCCCGCCCAGGTCAAGGATTTTGCCGATTTCTCGATCGCGCGCCACCGATCGCTAACTATAAATGAGCCCAAATCGCTAAAATTAAAAAAAGATACGTAATAGGCAGGCTGGCGTCAATGATCCCAACAGTTATAGAACAATCCGGTCGCGGCGAACGCGCCTTTGACATTTACTCGCGACTCCTGCGCGATCGCATCGTCTTCTTGGGCCAACAGGTTGACTCTGACTTGGCTAACCTGATCGTTGCCCAATTGCTATTTTTAGACGCCGAAGACCCGGAGAAAGATATTTACCTCTATATCAACTCCCCAGGGGGTTCGGTAACAGCAGGTATGGGCATTTTTGACACGATGAACCACATCCGCCCCGACATTTGCACTATTTGTCTCGGTTTGGCAGCCAGCATGGGCGCTTTTCTATTGAGTGCCGGCGCTAAAGGCAAGCGGATGAGTTTGCCTCACTCCCGGATTATGATCCACCAACCTCTAGGCGGAGCTCAAGGACAAGCAACCGATATTGAAATTCAGGCCAAAGAGATTTTGTACCACAAACGCCGCCTGAACGAACATCTTGCCAACCATACCGGTCAGCCGCTTTCCCGCATTGAAGAAGATACCGAACGGGATTTCTTCATGTCGGCTGAAGAAGCAAAGGACTACGGATTAGTAGATCAAGTGATCGATCGCCGTCCTTCCGCCAGCCGCCCGATCGCCGCTGTCGTCTAAATAAAAAGTTAAAAATCAAAAATGAGGAAGTATTCTTCATTTTTGATTTTTAATTTTTAACGTTCAAAAGTAGCTCTTTAATGGATAAACGGGTGGCGAGAAACCGGGTTTTTTACCCTAATCTTTGGTTCTCAACCTTAATCTCTGTAAAAAACCCGGTTTCTTTAATCCGGGAGCAACGGGGGGCGAGAAACCGGGTTTTTTACCCTAATCTTTGGTTCTCAACCTTAATCTCTGTAAAAAACCCGTTTTCTTTAATCTAATAGCCTCCAGCGCCTTGTTTAGTTGCCGAATTCCTAGGGCAAAGATTCGAGATATTGCAGGAAGTCGAGCAATTCTACTTGATTTAAGAAATGGCGCGCTTCTTTGCCATAACCTTGTTTGAGATAATCTTTTCCTTGGTTGGGAGTCCAGCCCAACCGTTTGATTTCCTCAGTAGTTCTGCTGTAGATTTCCAGATATTCTAGGAAGTCTACCAACTGTTCGCTAGAAAGCTCTCTCTGCGACGACTTGCCGTAATTGTGTTCGAGACAGTCGCTTTCCTGTTTTTTCTTCCATTGCAGGCGTTTGAGGATGGCGTCTATTTGGGCGATCGTATCAGAATTATCCTCGATCGCATCGCTGGGGATTCCCACTGCGATCGGTTGCAATTCCCTGACTTCGGCCGCACCCTGTAGCAGTTCACTTTGGCTAGAAGTCGGCACCTCCAGTTCCTGAAGTGGTTCGCCGTAGCTAGAAGAAAGCCAAGCGTCCGAGTCTAACTGCTTTGGTACAAATCCAGTAGCCTCCGCGCGATCGACCGTTGGCGGCAGCGGTGCAGGTACAGGTGCGATCGGATCTTCATTTAATTTCGCTTCACTCTTGACAAAATTGCTTTGATGTGTTTCAGGCAATTTGTCAGCAACAGGCATTTCTAGAACTGGAAGAGGAGCAAGAGGAGGCCCAAGCGGAACTGGAACAGCAGGAGGAGGGGGAGGGGGAACAGCAGCAACCGGGGGAACAGCAGGAGGATGGGGAGGGGGAACAGCAGCAACCGGAGCAACCGGAGCAACCGGAGCCGGATCAACACTCGCGATCGCACGATCGGGCGCAGCAGATCCAAGAACAGCGATCGCTCGCAACCGGGCGCGGTCTTCAGCATCCTCAACAGACTCAGCAGCCGACATAGCCGTAGCCAGGGTTTTGCCGTCAACCTGAACCAGACAGCGAACAACAAACTTACCGTGATGAACAGTCAGCAACTCACAAATTAACTGTCCAGCGGGATAAATGGCGCGAAATTCAGCAAACATAATTTTTTGACCCCGAAACCAGAAGGGGCTTATGACTTAAGTGTAGTACAGCCCTGAGAAAACAATTTTCTGAAAGCACCTATTCAACATACAATAAATTAAAGGTGAGTCATCCGCGCAACCTTTCACGCCACTAAACCCCATCCCACATCCGGCAGTTTAAGCTAACAAGCACCGGGCGTCATTTCTACCTATAGGAGATGACACAGCAACTAAGCAAAAGTAGTAAAAGTCTCCGGTTTGCGTACCTGCACTTTCTACAGCACAGATTGCTCCCGACCCGCTCGTTGCACCTCCGTCCGCAAGGGCCGATCGCGTGCAAAAAACAGGGGAATCGCAGCGGCGAGCTACTAGCAATTTTGCCTTGATCCGGTAAGTTCTTTGCTAAAGCAAGAGGCAAGAGGCACTTCAAAAGGAAGAAGGAACAACGCAGAAGGAAACAAGGCAGAAGGCAGAAATGCACATTTTCTCCCTCTCCATCCCTCCATCGGCTCATCCTCGACTCAAGCCGTTGCTTTCAGTATCGAGCCATCTTTTAAGAACCGACAGGGGCTTTCTAATTTGCGAAGTGCTCGGCGCTGCTGACCTAAAAGCAAACAAACCAACGCTAAAAAATTGTATTGGGGAATAGCGTGCGGGACAGTTGTCTGCACCGTCAGCAGTCAGTTCAAGACAGACAGCAGACAATTAGCACGAAGCAGGTGTCGGGAGAGAATCTCAAAAAAACCTCGCGATGAAACAAGGTGGCTGTGCTCGCGTCTCCACCTATCAACCCGCGTATTTGTTGGGAAGCAGGCACTACGAGGGCCCGAGGGGGTGCGGCTGATTTCGCCAAAATTAGACTAATTGCTGGAAACAAGAGGATCGATCGCTACATGGAATTTTCTATCGCTGCACTGCTGGCAAATTTTACAGAAGACAAATTAGTGGCTCCTAAAGCATTGGAGAAAAAACTCGACTGCAACGACGCCACCAGTCAACTCAAACTTCAAATCGCATTAGAAGCTCTAGAGAAAATTGGCATATTAGTCAAAGACAAAGGCCGCTATCGCCGAGTAGCTGAAGACGACGTAGTAGAAGCAAAACTGCGCTGTTCGAGCAAAGGATTTTGCTTTGCAATTCAAGACGCCGAAGGCTCAGAAGACGTTTACGTGCGGGAAAGTCACCTCTCGACAGCTTGGAATGGCGATCGAGTATTAGTCAAAATTATCAAAGAAGGTAGCCGCCGCCGATCGCCCGAAGGCGAAGTCATGCTCATCCTCGAACGCGCCAACCCCTCGGTACTCGCGCGAGTCAAGCAAACCGCCACCCCCACTGGCCGCGTCAGCTATAGAGCAATCCCCCTGGACGATCGCCTGTTGTTTGAACTAGACTTGCTCGCCAACGGCACAAATCTCCAAGAGGCGATCGACCATCTAGTACACGTCGAAGTCAAACGCTACCCCCTCGGCACCCATCGGCCAGTCGGCAAAGTAGTACAGGTACTCGGTTCCGACGCCGAAGCGGCCGACGACCTCGACATTGTATGCTGCAAACACGACTTGCCGCGATCGTTCCCCGCCGCCGTCATCAAAGCAGCCGAAAACTTGCCCAGCAAAGTCAAAAAAACCGACATCAAAAAACGCCTAGACTTGCGTAACATTCTGACTGTTAGCTTCAGCAAAAACGAACCGGGAACAACCAACAGCGAAAACAATGCCCCCCAAGCCCAGGAGGAAAATCTCTCCGAAGGAGGAGCCGAAAACGAGTTTGATCCGACATCCTTCCTCTCCGATCCGCCAGTGGAACGCGCTTTGTCGATCGAAACCCTGAAGCCCGGCCGCTGGCAAATAGGAATCCACATCAGCGACGCCGCTGAGTACGTGCAGCCAGAAACCCCGATCGACCGCGAAGCCCGCAAGCGAGGCACCGCCGCTCATCTGGGAGAAAAAATCATCGCCGTACTGCCAGAAACCCTCAACGAGCGCTGCTCCCTGCTGCCAGACAGCGAACGGCTGGCCTTCAGCATACTGCTCACCCTCGACCAATCAGGAGAACTCCTAGAATACGAAATTCAAACCAGCGTCATTCAAATTGACTACCACCTCACCTACGAGCAAGCTCAAGCAATTCTCGAACCAGGCGATGCCGAAGAGCACCCTTTATCCTCCGCCCTCCGTCCTTTCCTAGATCAAATCGGAGCCGCCTCACAAGCAGCCAGACAGACAAGGCTCAAGCGGGGAGCTTTTGAACTAAATTTGCCCGATGCTAACTCTCACTTCGATGACGAAGGCGAATTAGGAGCTTTTGCAACGGCTCCCCCCGCCCAGTCTGCTGTCTCCGAGTTGGTGGTACTTGCCAACCAAGCTGTCGCCACTCACCTGCAAGCCTTGGGAGTCCCAGCCATTTACCGCGTCCAGCCGATGCCAGACCCGGCAGACATTCAAGAGTTCATCAAACTCTCCAACAACCTCGGAGGCGAACTGTATCTCGAAACCGAAGAAGAAGTTTTGCCCTTGGACTTTCAGCGCTTTACCCAGCAGTTTGCCGGCCTGAAGTCCGAAAGAGTTCTCACCTACCTGCTAGAAGACACCATGAAGCCCGCTGTTTACAGCACCACTCCCAAGCCGCACTTCGGTTTAGGGCTGTCAGAGGGTTACACCCGCTGCACTTCGCCGCTTTCCCGCTATGCCGATTTGCTGGTACTGCGGGTGTTGCAAGCGGTGTTCGAGCAAGGCCGCAGCAGCCGCACAACACGGGCTAAGGAAAAAGTTGACTTGCACCATTCCTCCTGTCACGGTCAAATTACTTGGAATGTTCTCCCGCCAGATTTGCACCACGAATTTGAGACCGAGTTTGCATCGGTAGTAGTACACCTAACCGAACGCGAAAGAGTTGCTGAGGATGCCGAAAGCGATTTGCAGGGATTGAAGAAAACGGGATTGATGAAAGAACGCACCGGCCAAACTTTCCAGGGTTTGATTACAGGCGTGCAGTCTTACGGTTTCTTTGTGGAAATAGAGGTGCGGCCACCGGAGAGCGACATCTTGCGTGTTGAGGGACTGGTACACGTTTCTTCGCTAAAGGATGACTGGTACGAATATCGATCGCGCCAGCAAACTTTGGTGGGCCGCAAAAACCGCAATCAGTACCGTTTGGGCGATCGGGTAGAAGTTCAAGTCAAGAGTGTTGACTACTACCGCCAGCAAATTGATTTAGTTGCAGTTGGTGGCGGCAGTCAAGCTTTTGATGATGATGAATAATCAGTTGGCTGTTGACAGTTAACTTTTATCAATACTTAGTTGTCATTGTCTAGCAACTAAGTATTAATAAGTTGGCTGCCAACTATACTCAGCCATTATCAAAAAATAATTAATGACTAATATCCAATCCCGTAGCATCGTTGGGCGTCAAATCCCGTCAAAACTCAACAATCACGAACGGTGTAACCGGAATTTATATAATTTATCTGCGTTAATCTGTGTTAATGTGCCTATATATGCGGTAAAAAAAAGTTAATTTATTAACCGCAGATGACAAGGGATGGACGCAGATTAACGCTGATGAAGCTCAAATATATCTGAATAATTCCGATGCTAACAGATTTGATATAACAACTAATTACTAACAACAGTCAACCGTCAACTAATAAATAACTAATGACGAATAATTACCCGCTAATCCTAGGAGTTACCGGTGCATCGGGACTGATTTACGCTGTGCGAACTTTAAAATATCTGTTGGAAGCCGATCGCGCGATCGAACTGGTAGCTTCCAAGTCTACTTACATGGTTTGGCAAAGCGAACAGAACACGCGAATGCCGGCAGAACCGACGCTTCAAGAGGAATTCTGGCGGGAACAAGCAGGAGTAGCCACAATGGGTAAACTCCGATGCCATCCCTGGCAAGATGTCGGTGCTAATATTGCTAGTGGCTCGTTTCGTACCCAAGGGATGATGATTATTCCCTGTAGCATGAGTACGCTGGGGAAATTGGCGGCTGGCTTGAGTTCGGATTTGCTCGAAAGAGCGGCCGACGTTCAGCTCAAGGAAGGGCGAAAATTGGTACTTGTGCCTCGCGAAACGCCTTTTAGCTTGATTCACCTGCGGAATTTGACTACCTTGGCAGAAGCTGGAGCTAGAATTGTACCAGCGATTCCTGCTTGGTATCACAATCCGCAAACTATTGAAGATTTGGTAGACTTTGTGGTGGCTCGCGCTTTAGACCAGTTGGGGATTGATTGCGTTCCTCTCAAACGCTGGAAGGAAGAGGAAGGGAGTTAGTTGACAGTTGACAGTTGACAGTTGACAGTTGACAGTTGACAGTTTGTTATTTGTTATTGATGATTTGTTAGTTTTAATTAGCAATTCCCAATTACCAATTCCCAATTACCAATATTTTTAATATGCGTCCTGTATTTTTGCTAGTGATTGTGGTAGGGCTAACTATTTTTGCCCTGCAAAATGTGGAGCCGGCCTTATCGCTGGTGTTTTTGGGAGTTCGATCGCCTGCTGTGCCCTTATCTATCTGGATTTTGCTGAGTATGGCGGTGGGAGCTATCACGTCTTTATTGATTTCTGGTTTGCTCGCTTTTTCAAATTATCTATCTCCAAGGCGAGACCGCGCCGGCGGCGACAGTCGCAGCGGTCCCGATACTTTCCCAGAGGACAGGAGAACACCTTACACGCCGCCTCCCCCTCCTAGAAAACAGGGAATTGACCCGGATCTGAATAGGGATAATAGCCAAACTCAAGCTCCTGGTTCCTACCGAACTGAGTACGGCACCCCGGCTGGTTACAGTGCCGGGACTTTCCTGCAAGAAACTCCGAACCCGGATGGGGCGAAGAATTACGCTCAACCGGGGACTTATGCAGCGGCAGACGATGAGGATGATTGGGTCTCAGATGCCTCAAAATCAGGCTCTCAAGGGGGTGATGACGATTGGGGGGACGATCGCGATTTTCCCGACGGGCCGCAGGTAAATGACGTTCCCGCGGCAAATCCGAGGGCTTACGAAGCTAAGCAGGAACCGAAAAGCAAGTCTTGGGCTGGCTCCGTATATTCCTACGGCTATCGAGATCCGAGCCAGTCTGGGGTGGGGCAAACTGAGGCTGTATACGATGCGGAGTATCGAGTGCTGGTTCCTCCGGGAGGGGATATTCCTAAACCGGCTGATGAAGCACCAATAAATCCTATGGCAGAAGCAGAGGATGATTGGGGATTGGATGAGGGTGATGAGTTTGATGACGATGATGGCCCCAGTGGCGGATCGATTAACCTGAAAAAATAGAAAAATATCGGAGGATTTGGCAGTGGATGGGTTGAGGGGAGTAAATATTTATCTTGTCGGGATGATGGGTGCAGGAAAAACAACGGTGGGGCGGATTTTGGCAAAAAAATTAAAATACCGTTTTTTTGATACTGATGAACTAATTGTTCGAGTTGCTAATCAGTCAATTGCTGAGATTTTCGATCGAGAAGGGGAAGAGGCTTTTAGGGAACTAGAAAGTAAAGTGCTTGGGGAGTTGTCTGCGTATCAAAATTCGGTCGTGGCTACGGGCGGCGGCATTGTGACGCGATCGATGAATTGGGGTTACTTGCACTACGGTGTAGTAGTTTGGCTGGATGTGCCTGTAGATCAATTGTACGATCGACTGCGTTCGGACACCGCTCGACCCCTACTGCAGGAGGGGGAGATCAAATCTAAGCTGCAAAGCCTTTTGAAAGAGCGAGAGCGTTTCTACACTCAAGCAGATGTCCGAGTCTATGCTGGTGTGGGCGAAAGGCCTGAAGCAGTGGCGACTAGGGCGATCGAGGAAATCCAAAAAGTTATCAAACCAGAAACCGGGCCAGATCTCAATTGATACATTCCGAAACCGAGTTTCTAAGAAAATAACAGGTTTCTGAGGACTTTTGATACCAGTTCAAAAAAATAATGCAACTATACGCAAGCTCCAAACCACAAGCTTCATCACTCATTCCCAAAATCTAAAATCTAAAATCTAAAATCTAAAATGGTATGACTTGGGTGAAAATACTGATATTTGTCTGAGTGTGTCCGTTTAACCACCCCATATTTTGCAATCCACCGGGTTTGACTTGATATGATGCGTAACTTTTATCAGTATGAGGATGTGGTGATGCGGAGATTTTATACAAGAACTAATGCCAGACTCATCTGATTCGTTAAAGTCTGCTATTGAGTTCTCCCTAAAAATAAAAGGGCCCCACCGCTGAAGGGCTGTAGGGCGCAAGGACAGTTAAACGCTAACTTGATTGTCGGGAAATTTAGCATCAATGCTACCCTGCTATGTGACGATTTTACGATCGTCCATTCCCTAATCAACTCTCCCGTATCAAAAAATGTAACCCAGCACCGATCGAATTCAACCGGTCCTATTCTGAAAACAATACCTCATGCATTCTGACTAGCAGCTCCCAAAAGCTGCTTTTTTATTGGGATAAGTTTTTGGCTGCGGGACTTCCGGGATCTTGGCAATAACATTTTGAGCAAAAGTCGCTACAGTTAAATACTGCCCTAGGGGTTTTCAGTTCTACTCCAGGTTCCCCGGTAATTGGTAATTGGTAATTAGTAATGGGGAATTAGTAACGCGCAACGGGGAATCGGCAATTGAGATGCTGTACCTCACCAAGCTGGAAAACTGCTATGATTACATCGCGGAACGGGGAATTAATCCGGGTGGGGGATTGAAAAAAAATAAGCTGTATTTATTGATGGGCGATCTGATAGTTTTCGGCTAAATATCCGTTGCGAGTTATAGAATTTGGTTGGATGAATTTCCCGTTCCTCATTAAGAGAATACGAGCCTGCCTGTCCTTGACCAAAACTCGATCGCTCCACCCAGCCCCACACCTGTTAAAGAAATGGTAGCTAATACCGCAAAAGCCCGCCAATTTTTCCAACCAGACATTTGAATATCGAGTCTTGCCAAAGCTCCGGCTGAAATCAAGAGTAAACAAGTAGCAAAAAGGTGCAGCCAAGCAAAAACTACCACTGCCACAAAAGCTCCTACAATAATAGAAAGAAAAGCACCGATATCACTCGAAAACCACCGCAAAATTAAGGCTTTTATGTCTCTCAGAGGGAACGACAAGGCGACAGCAAACACTAAAATTGAAGCTATGGCTAGAAACCAAGTCAGGTGCGGGGGAACATCAAACTCAGATAATTTCCAGCCAAAAGTGAAATAAGTAACAAAAAGTAGAGTTAGGGAAACCCAAGAGTTTTTTTTCATCCAATGGCACAATTAGGAGAACCAGGCAAAAAAAAGATGATGAACCCGATGAGTTTGTACAGGGGCTAGAGGTTAGTAGAAATAGCTTGCACCGGACAGGTAGGGATGCACTGCTCGCAAACGATACATCGCGATCGAGCAAAACTTAGTTTAAAGCTTTCTGGGTCAAGGGTCAAGGCTTCTGTCGGGCAAACCCCCGTACACAAACCGCAGTCAACGCAGATATCTTCGTCTATGAGTATTTCCCGACTGGCTAGGGAAACGCCGATATTTTGCGATCGCATCCAGTCGATCGCCGCTTCTAATTGGTCGATGTCCCCTGATAACTCTAGCACCAGTTTGCCCACTTGATTGGGAGCCACCTGAGCACGGATAATGTTGGCTGCAACATTAAAATCCTTTGCCAGTCGATAGGTGACAGGCATTTGGATCGATCGTTGGGGAAACGTCAGTGTTACCCGTTTTTTCACCCTGCAAGTCCTCGGTAATTTACAAACAATCTTTGTTATCTTATGTTTTAGCGCACTTGGTCTAATTACTGCCTTTAGCACAATTTTGTATGAGATGGGTCTGATTATCTCAAAATGTGCTATAATCTGAATCTATTATTTAAAATAAAAACATAGAAATCAAAGCGCAATTTATTTTATGACCCAGAATTCCCCCAAGTCAACTGTCGCCCCCGTAGCCAAAAATCCCGAAACAAAAGTCGCCACCCGCCTCAGAAACTTATTGATCGTGTTAGCAGCGATCGTCCTTTCAATATCCATCTTCTTTGGGCTGCAAACCCAAACGCCGTCAAGCAGTCTCACCGACATGGCAAAAGCTTCAACGCCATTAGAAACAGCTTTAGTAAATGGCAAACCGACACTCATGGAATTTTATGCTAATTGGTGCGGTAGCTGTCAGGCAATGGCTAAAGATCTGAGCGAAATCAAACAGAAATACGCCGAACCGATGAATTTTGTGATGCTGAATGTAGACAATGACAAATGGCTGCCAGAAATCACCAAATATCGAGTAGACGGCATCCCGCACTTTGTCTATTTGAACGATAAAGGCAGCCCCGTTGCGGAAACTATGGGCGAAATGCCGCGCAGTATTATGGAAGCTAACTTAGAAGCCTTAATTGCAGGAAAACCTCTGCCCCATGTCCAAGCTGCCGGTCAAGTTTCTAATTTTACTCCTCCCACAGGGCCTGTGAAAACAAGTAGCTCCGACCCCCGCGCCCACGGCTCTCAAGTACAGTAAAAGAAGGAAGAGAGAAGAAGGAAAAAGCAAGAGAGACAAGAGAACAAGACTTTAGGAACAGGCAAGATGCCTGTTCCACAACAAATAAACTTTCTTGTGGAACAGGCATCTTGCCTGTTCCTGATTGCGATAACTTACAGAGATTCAAAAGCCCCTAGGAATTTCTGCCAATCTGCGTTTTGGGCGAGATACTACCTCTAAAGAAATATTCACAAAAAATTTTGGGAAAATTTATTAAGATTTATTATACTCCTCGTAAGGTGCGTCAGTAGATATTCTCTCACGCCCCAGAGAAATTTAAGGCTGACGCACCCTACTAGAATTAATCTGACTGACTGGGTAAACTTTTCAATTCTAAAATCTAAAATCTAAAATCGAATGACCCCCGACAAACCCGGATTCAGCATTAGCGCGACCGCCATTCGTCGCCATATCGGCACCCTCATGCTGACACTTGCTATTATAATTGTGGGCTTTTTTTACATCACCCAACTGCCTGTTGACTTGCTGCCCTCCATCACCTATCCCCGCATCGGCGTGCGCTTAAACGCCCCCGGAGTCTCCCCAGAAGTAGCAATAGACGAAGTTACCCGCCCCCTCGAACAAGGACTTTCCGCAACTGAAGGCGTCATTCAAGTTTTCTCCCGCACTCGCGAAGGACAAGTCAGCGTCGATTTATTCTTCAAACCCGGAGGCAACATAGACCAGGCCCTCAACGACGCCACCGCCGCTGTCAACCGCATCCGCAACCGACTTCCCGATACAGTTGAATCGCCCACTCTCTTCAAAGTTGACCCTTCCCAGCAGCCGATTTACGAATTTGCCCTCACTTCCAACTCCTTGCAAGGAGTTGATTTGCGCGTATTTGCCGACGAAGAATTATCCAGAGAACTAAACGTAATTCCTGGAATAGCAGCAGTTGACGTTGCCGGCGGCGTGCAAGAAGAAATTCAAGTAAATATTGACTTAAATCGCTTGCAATCTTTAGGCGTCAGTATTTCCGACGTTTTATCAGCCCTCGAATCCCGCAACCTCGACACTTCCGGGGGGCGACTGCGGCAAGAAGCAGCGGAACCTTTAACCCGTACCGTCGGCCGATTTAAGAACGCCAAAGAAATTCAGGCAATTTCTTTTCAAGCATCCGGTTCTAATCCGCCCAAACGAGTGTTCTTGCGCGATTTTGCTCAGGTAATTGACGGTACAGAAGAAGAACGAGTTAAAGTATTTCTCAATCAGAAATCAGCCGTAAAAATTAGCATTCAAAAGCAGCCGGACGCGAATACAATCTCAGTTGTAGACGGCATCAAAAAGCGGCTAGAAGAATTAAAAGAATCCGGGGTCATTCCCGAAGGCACGACTATCGTCAATACCTTCGACGAGTCTAAGTTCATCCGCGATTCTATTAGCAACGTCCTATTTTCTGGTTTAACCGGGGCTGTTTTAGCCGGGGCATCTGTATTGCTGTTCCTGGCTTCCCTGCGCCAAACTTTGATTATTGTCCTGGCAATTCCCCTCGCAACTTTAATGGCGATTATTCTGATGGGAGTTTTTGGCCTATCTCTGAACGTTTTCAGTTTGGGGGGTTTGGCGCTGGGTGTGGGAATTGTGGTCGATAACTCGATCGTCATGCTGGAGAATATTGTCGAAGGAACCAGCAATAAAAACAGTGCAAACGGTCAGCGCTTAAGTAACAAGCAGTTGATGCAGCAAGCAGTAAAAAGTAGCCAAGAATTAGAATCAGCTTTATTTGCTTCCACCATCACTAACTTAGTTGCCGTACTGCCATTTTTGCTAATAGGCGGCTTAGTTTCCTTACTTTTCAACGAATTAATTCTCACCATCACCTTTTCCGTCGCCGCCTCTCTGATTGTCGGATTGACAGTTGTACCGATGATGGCTTCTCGACTGCTAGCGCTGCGGGTATCCAGCGGTTTGAGCAACTTTTGGCCGCTGCGCGCATTCGATCGAGCTTTTACCAATGCTACCGCCGGTTACGGTAAATTTTTATCGGGCATAGTGCGGTGGCGGTTGATTATCATTGCAGTAGCGATTATTGGATTGGGCGGCGGCAGTTGGCTGATGGCTGGTCAAATCCCCCAGGAAATATTACCGAGAATTAATACCGGTCAAGCGAGATTGTTTGCTTTGTTTCCTGCAGGCACAAATTTGGCAACCAACCAAATAATCATGGCCGAAGCTGATAAAATTATCCTCAGCCAACCAGAAACTCAATACACTTTAACGACGGTGGGCGGGCTGTTGTTCGGCAACAATACGGTTGAGAATGTGCTGCGCGGCGGCTGCAACATTACGCTGAAACCTGGCACCAATACATTGGCTTTTGTGGAGCGAGTTACGCAAGAATTGAATAAAATTGATTTGCCCAAAAATACTCGTTTGCGGCTGAATCCAGAAAATGTGCGGGGTTTAGTTTTAACTAATTCGCCAGTGCGCGGCGCTGAAATTGATATCCTGCTTCAGGGCGAAAACGAACAAATATTGCAGCAAGCCGGCCGCGAGATATTGGGAACTTTGGATAAGAAGGTAAAATTAGCTCGTTTTCGCCCGGATGGAGACCCGCAGCAAACGGAAGTGCAGATTCGCCCCAACTGGGAACAAGCGGAAATCTACGGGTTGAATGCGAGGCAAATTGGAGAGGCGATTCAGACAGCAATTCAAGGTTCTGTTCCTACGCAATTGCAGCGGGGAAACCGTTTGGTTGATGTGCGGGTACAATTCGATCGCGCTGCTGTTCAATCGATTTCCGCACTAAAATTTATCCCTTTAACTGCTAGGGATAACAGCATTATCCGCTTGAGCGATGTGGCGAATATTGAACTTGGAAAAGCGCCGGGGGAAATTCAAAGGCTTAACCAGCGCCAAGTTTTCATGATTGCTGGGAATATTAATAAGGGCGCGAGTTTGGGCGATGCTTTGAAACAAGTGGATGCAGTTTTGTCGGAAATCAAATTGCCGCCGGGAGTGCGAGTGATACCTAGTTCGGCGGCGGAAACTAACCGGGAATTGCAAAGTTCGCTGATTGTTTTGGGATCTTTGGCGGCGTTTTTAGTATTTGTGGTGATGGCGGTGCAGTACAATTCGCTTGTCGATCCGCTGGTGATTATGTTAACGGTGCCGCTGGCTTTGGCTGGGGGGATTTTCGGGCTGTATGCTACTAAAACTGCGATCGGCGCAACGGTGATTGTGGGGGCGATTTTGCTGGTGGGAATTGTGGTAAATAATGCGATTATTATGGTGGAGTTAGCGAACCAAATTCTGGAAGATGAAAAGGTCGATCGCACAACAGCAATTCTCAGGGCGGCACCTCAGCGCTTGCGTCCGATTTTGATGACAACTATTACCACAGTTTTGGGTTTATTTCCCCTAGCTTTGGGCATTGGAGACGGTTCGGAATTCTTGCAACCGCTGGGTGTGGTGGTGTTTTCCGGTTTGTCGCTGGCAACGCTGCTGACGCTGTTTATTATTCCGTGTTTTTACATTTTGCTGCACGACTTCTTCGGGATGTTTGCAGGGAATAAGAAACCGCAGGCGGTTGCTATTCCCGTGCAGAAGACGGGGAGAAAAAATGCGAATTTGTAAAATGTAGCGTCAGCAAATACGCACTTTCCCGCAACCCGGCAGGGGTTTAAACCCCTGCCTCAAAGCGAAAGTCGGTTAAAACCGACTGTAGATTTTGAGGGAAAATACGATCTATTTCAGTCCTCTTTTAGAGGACTTTCGCTATTAGACAGGGAATTCATTCCCTGTCGGAATGTCGGATTTACCAACAATACTGGTACGGCATTTGATGTTAAGTTGACGCGCCGATAATTAGTCGGTAAGGTGCGTCAGTAAACAGTCTCTGACTCCCCAAAGCAATTCCCGACTGACGCACCCTACGATAAATGCTGCAAGATTTCAGTTAAAATAGAGCTTATTTACGCTGAAATATCTTTATGCTAATTTTACCAAAATATGAAAGACAAATTGACTGGTCGTTCTCGTATATAAATCAACCCATTAATTCCGAGTGGGCTACGATTGTCAGTGGCGATCGCAAAAAAGTCACTTTAGTCGATCGCAACTTGTCGCCAAAATACGAATACCAGCTTCCCGACGCAATTAGCTGTTTAGCCATTAGTCCCAAAGGCGATTTGCTGGCAGCAATTATGGCAAATGGCAATCACTTAGCAATTGTGACAGCAGAAAACCAGCTAGTTTTTGAAGAACAGCTACCTAACCCTCCTGTTGAGGTTTCATCTTTGTATAACGATAATGGATTTCTGGACTGCTGGTTTGATGCAGACGGCTTGCATTTTTGGTGCATGAAATTAATTGAACGCAAGGAAGTCGAGATTCAAATTCGCGATACCAGTTCGTGGCAAATTCAGCGAAAACTTCGGCTCAAAGACCATATCGACAGCCGTTGCTTCTCGTTTCACCCACACCCAGAAAATCAAATTTTAGCTGTTTGGGATGCTGCGGATCTGTACGGACAGCAAATCTACTGGCTTTATGATGATGGTACGAGAATTCACGCCGTGGAGGTTCCCTGTCCCAATGAAACAGGGCCTCCAGAATTTCATCCTGCCGGTGGCGAATTTGTGGTTATACATAGTTGCGGGCAACAACTCAGCCGATTCAGTTTTCCTGATTGCAATTTACTTGGAATATGCGAATGGCCTTGGCCTGATTCTGATGACTGTTTTAGGTACTATATGTGCTACCTATCAGACGATCGCCTTCTAATTGACACCGTTCAAGGGAGAATGTATTTAATCGATATTGAAAAAATGGAGATATCAGATGAACTGATTTTAAGCGGTCATGAACCCCGTCCTTCTGAAGAACTTTACCCTAATCTCAAGGATGTTGAAGAAGGGCTTTGCAGCGACTTGGACTGTTTTTATCGATTTGATTCAGATAGGATTCTTTCCGTTCACTCACAACTGCCGAGTCAAAAACCTGACTCTAAACAGAAGACATTAGTTATCTTCGGGGGAAAAGAGCTGTTTGGTTCGCTGGCGAAGGTACAACCATCCGCACCTTACAGTAAACTATTCATTCAATCTTTAGGCATTTCTTAATGATTTTCAATACAAAACGCTTCTTGTGCCGTGTTAGCTTTTGACTCGCTTTCCCGCAGTCCGACAGGGGTTGAAACCCCTGCCTCATAGCGAAAGTCGGTTAAAACCGACTGTAGAGTTTGACGGGAAGTGCGAGGGATTTTAGTCCTCTTTCAGAGGACTTTAGCTATGAGACAGGGAATTCATTCCCTGTCGGACTGTCGGTTAAAGCCGACTGTAGATTTTGACGGG